>CAZNZH010000853.1:0-2615 GCA_964577445.1 uncultured Myxococcales bacterium | reverse complement strand
TGGGTCGTTGCTCTGTGGTGGCATTGGAGACGACGGCGTGGCCCCGGGGCTTGAGGAAGGCTTTGAGACCCTCGAGCGAGTCCGCCTTATAAGCCCGACCGGATGTCCAGCCAACCCGTAGTGGACAGGCTCTGCTACTGGCAGCAGCAGCCGGCGTCTTTGCAGGTCACGCTGAGATTGAACTTGAACGTGCCGCCAGTCGGGCCGGGGTCGTTGCCGAGCGCCGTCCGGCCGTCGACGACGATGGTGTACCACCCGTCGACGGTGGCGACGTGAGTGAGTGTCTCGCTGTTGCCTTGACCACCTCCGTCGTAGCAGTGGATGAGGTCGGGGTCCCAATGGGAAGCACAAGCCGTGCCCTTGTAGAGCTTCATCATCGGGTCGTAGTCGAACTGAACTGCGGTCACCGAGGCAGTGACGGTCTCGCCAGCGAAGAGCCAGACTCGCCAGAACGCGTCTAGGAGCGCGTCGAAGCACTTCACGTCGGGGTCGGGCAGCTTGGGCGGATTGAAGGGGTTCGATGGGAGGTCATCGTTATTGCCCATCTTCACCGTCGTCGCGCTCTGACTGTAACCACTCATCGCCTCCGTGCGGCCCACGACCTTCGCCGTCGCGCAGGTCTTGCCGTCCAACCCCAGGTTGTTCGCGCAGCCGCTTGGCGAGCAGTTCGGCACACAGGCTCCTGACGCGCAGTGCTGGTTGGTCGGGCAGTGGGTGTCGATGAGGCAGGCGACGCAGCCGGTGGTGTGGCTGGCGCAGTAGGGTTTGGCTCCCGCGCAGGGTTGGCAGGTGGGGCCGCAGGCGGCCTCGGTGTCGCAGGCGACGCAGCCTCCCAAGAGGCACTCCGCTCCCGCGCCGCACGACGCGCCGCTGCATGTGCATTTTCCGCTGATGCAGGCTGGGGTCTTGCCGCCGCAGACCGCGCAGCTCGCGCCGCAGTGCTGCGGGTCGTCGGCGCCGCACGGGACGCAGAGGCCGCTCTGACACCATGTGCCGCCACCGCAGTCCGTGCCGTCGATACACGCGACACACTGTGCGTTTTCACACACCGGCGTGGCTTCTGGGCAAGGGACGCAATCGGCGCCGCAGTGGGCGCCCTCGTCACAGGGCAGACACGCGCCGTTTTCGCAGTGTTTTCCTGGCCCGCAGTCCTCTGACGTGCCGCACTGGCAGCTCCCGCCGACGCAGTACGGGGTCCCGCCGCCGCACGCCGCGCAGCTCGCGCCGCAGTGGTTGGGATCGCCGTCTCCGCAGGGTTTGCACGCGCCGTCCGAGCACCACGCCCCCGGCCCGCACTGAACGTCCGCCGTGCACCGGCACTGCCCCTGCGAGCACACCGGCTGCGACGTCGCGGTGCAGTCCGTGCAGCCCGCGCCGCAGTGGCTGTCGGTGTCGCACGTCTCGCACTTGAGGTTCGCGCACCACGTCCCGCCCGGGCATGAGCTGCTGCTGCACACGCAGTTCCCGCCGATGCACGACGGGGTGTCGCCGCTGCACGCCTGACACTCCGGTCCGCACGCCCCGGCGCTGTTGCACGGCGAGCAGCTCCCGCTCTGGCAGATGAAGCCGCTGTCGCAGGGAGCGCTCGCCGAGCACGCCACGCACATGGTCCCCGCGGGGTTACAGATCTGACCGACGCCCGCGCAGTTCGTGCAGTTGGCGCCGCAGTGGGTGTCCACGCTGCACTTTTGGCAGACGCCAGCGACGCAAAACGCCCCCGCGCCGCACGACACGCCCGAGCAGACGCAGGCCCCGTCTTTACAGAAAGGCGTGGTGGCCGGACAGCTCCCGCACGGGGTGGAGACCGTGTCCGGCGTCGTGTCCGGCGTCGCGTCCGGGGTGACGACCGTGTCGGGCGCCGCGTCCGGCACTGCGTCCGGCACGACCACCGCGTCCGGCGTCGCGTCGGCGATGACCTCGCCGTCGGGGGTCGCGTCGGCCACGGCGTCGGGCACCGCGTCTGGGCCCACGCCCCCGTCTGGCACCGCGTCGGGCACCGCGACCGCGTCGTCCATCGGCGCGCCGTCGCCGGCGGAGACCGTGTCCGGCGCGGTGCCCGTGTCGGTCGGCACGAAGACCGTGCTGTCGGGCGGGAGCGACGGCAGCTCGGCGTCGGCGAGGGCCCCGCCCAGGTCGGCGCCGCCCGAGTCGGAGCCGCACGCCATCAGGACGGCGCAAGCGAGCAGGGGGGCGAGCGCCAGACGTCGGAGTGGGCTGCGGGTCATCGAGACCTCCTCGTAGGGCGCACGCTAGCAGACCAGATCGCTTCGTTGCAGCAGTATTGTGACCGCCCGGTTCGCGGTGCCTGCCTTGACCGCCGCGAGCCCGTGATGCTTGACTGCGCAGCGTCGGGTCGGGCCCGCCGGGGCGGCCGCCGTCGGGGCGGAGAGTCGTGATTTCACTGTGGATTCGAGAGGCGAGATGGACCTGGACGGCTCAAGACTCCTGCGACCCCGCCTCGGACTGGCGCTCACCCTCGCCGCGGCGCTGCTCGTCGGGACCCCCGGCGCGGCGCTGGGGCAAGATGCGCCCGCCCGCGCGAGCTCCGGGCCCGAGGCGGAGGCCGGCACGACGCTCACGCCGGCGCGCCTCGACCTCATCCGCGGGCTGCTCCT
>CAZNZH010000852.1:0-2620 GCA_964577445.1 uncultured Myxococcales bacterium | reverse complement strand
GAAAAGCACCTGGCGAGCGGCCGGTGACCGCGCGCCAGGTGCTGTCTGAGTTGGCCGAGGTGATGGGGACCGACCTCGCCGTGGCGGAGGTGCCCGACGACGCGTCGTTGCTCATCGGCGCGCCCACCCTGGTGGGGCGTAGCGATGCTCTGGGGCGCTTTGACGCCCGGCTTGAGATGGCGACCACCGGGGCTGGGGCGGTGCTCTGGTTTCAGGGGCCGGAGGGCAGCGGGCGGACCCGGCTCTTGGACGAGCTGTCGGTTCGTGCGCGCCTCGCCGACGCGCGCGTGGTGCGCTGGAGCGCGACGGACCTGGTGGGCCCCGCCGAGACGTTGGTTCGGGGGCTGATCGGGGTCATGCGCGAGCTGCCCGTGAGTCAGCGGACCGAGATGCGGCTGCTGCTCGACGGTCTCACGGGCCGCAAGGCGGCGAGCGCTGGGCGAGCGGACGCGACGGAGCTGCGGCTGGCTGGGCGCACGGGCCACCTCTTGACCGTGCTGCATGCCCTGGCGCGTGAGGGCCCGCTGGTCGTCCTCATCGACGATCTCGACGAGAGCGGCCCGCTGGCGGCGCGGGTGGTCGCTGGGCTGGCGCGCGGCGTCGGCATGGCGCCGCTGGTCTTGGTGGTGGCAGGCGGCGAGACGAGCGACCTCGCGGAGCCCGACGTCGCCGACGTGATCGAGGCGGTGCCGCTGTCGCCGCTGGACCGCACCGCGATGGCCGAGTTCGTGCGGACCTCGCTCGGCCAGGTCCACGGCGCCGACGCGCTGGTCGATTGGCTGGCCGAGGAGTCCGCCGGCAACCCCGCGGCCGCGCTGGAGACCGTGCACTGGTTGGTCACCACGGGGCGGCTGCGGCTGCGGCGCGGGCGTTGGTATGTGGCCAGCGACCTCGGGATGGCCGCCGCGGCCGCTGGCGAGTCGGTGCTGCGTCGCCTCGCCGAGCGCCGCCTGGACCTCATCCCGCCCGAAGCGCGCGGGTTTTTGCGCGTGGCCGCCGTCATGGGTCAGAGCTTTGACCCGGAGCTCATCGACCGGGCCATCGGGATGCCCCCGCCCGCCGATGAGGCGCTGCTGGAGCTGTCGCGGCTCCACCTGCTGGCACCGAACGGAGAGGGCGCTTGGCCGCTGCGCTTCGGCCAGTCCGCGCTGCGGCAGATCTTGGCGGGCGAGCTCGCAGACACGGATCGGCGCCGCCTCCACTCGGCGTTTGCGTCCGCGCTCATCCACCTCGCGGGCGGTGACTCCGTCGAGGAGCTCGATGGGGCGGGGCTCTTGGGCGACGTGGCGCGGCACCTGCTGGGCAGCGGCCATTGGCGTCGCGGCGCGCCGTTCGCGCGGCAGGCCGCGGCGCGCTGGCTGCTGGACGGCGCCTACGCTCGGTCGCGCACCCTGCTTCAGGCGGCGCTCGCTGCGGTCCCCGAAGGCGACGCGGAGGCCGACGCCGAGCGGGTGGCGCTGGAGACGGCCTTCGGCGACCTCTCCCGGCAGGTCGGGCGCTTCGCGGAGGCGCGGGAGGCCTTTGAGCGGGGCCTCGCGAAGGCGGCGGGGGCAGTGGCCGCGGGTCTCCGCGTGCGTATCGGGCACGTGGCGGTCGCCACCGGCGACTATGAAGAGGGCCGGCGCATCCTCGAGACCGTGCTGGCGGACCGGCACGCCGAGCAGGCCGACCGGCTCGAGGCGGCCTACTACGTGGGGCACGCAGCGCAGCAACAGGGCCACTGGGAGCGCGCGTGGGCGGCCGCGGAGCAGGCGCGCTCAGAGGCGGAGGCGACCGGCGACCCGTGGCAGCGAGCGCGCGTGCGCAAGCTGCGAGGGAACATCTGCTGGGCGTCCGGCCGGTGGGAGGCCGCGCTCGACGAGGATCGCCAAGCGCTGGAGGGGTTTCGGGCGGTGATTGACCGCCACGGCGAGGCCGAGGCCGAGATGTCCATCGGCACCGCGCTGCGCCACCTCGCCCGCTACGACGAGGCGCTGGAGGGCTATGAGGAGGCGCTCAAGAGCTTCCGTCGCATGGGCCTGCTCAGCATGGTCGGCAAGTGCGAAAACAACATGGCCATCGTCCACTACTACCGGGGCGATTACCGGCGCGCGACGGACCGCTTCGAGGCCTTCTTGCAGGTGCTGGAGCAGACGGGCGAGCGCGTGGAGCGCATGCGGCTGCTGAACAACCTCGGCTCGGTGTATCGGGAGCGCGGGCTCTTTGCGCGGTCGGAGGCGCTGCTGCTGGAGGGGTTACAGCTCGCGCGGGAGTCCGACTCGCCGCGCGTGGAGGCGATGATCCTCGGCAACTTGGGCGACACGCTGCTGCGCGCCGGGCGCTGGGACGAGGCGCGCGGGCGGCTGCGGGCGACGATCACGCTCTCCCAAGCCATCGGAGCCGACGACGAGGAGATCGAGGCCACGCGCCGGTCCATGGACCTCGTGGCCCTGCACGAGCCCGAGGCCCTCGACGTCGCAGCGATTCGCGAGACGATCGGGCGCGCCGCCGAGATCGACCTGCGCCTTGAGCTGGGCAACCTGCACCGCCTGCTCTCCATGGCGTTGCGCCGCGACGGTGACCTCGTAGGTGCGACGACCTCCGTGCGGACCGGGTTGGGAGCGCTGCAAGACACCGGGGC
>CAZNZH010000851.1:0-2624 GCA_964577445.1 uncultured Myxococcales bacterium | reverse complement strand
GGCCCACGACGTCTACGTCGTGGCCGACGGGATGGGCGGGCACGCCTCGGGCGAAGTGGCCAGCCGCGTGTCGGTCCAGTCGATCGAGGAGTTCTACTCCGATCGCGAGCGCTCCAAGAGGCTGCGCGCCGAGTACAAAGAGCTCAAAGCCCAAGGTGGCGCCCAAGACGTGGTCAGCTTTGATGAGTACCGCCTGCGCAGCGCCTTCGAGTTCGGAAACGCCGAGATCTTCAAGCACGCATCCGAAGATGAGGCGCTGGCGGACATGGGCACGACCATCGTCGGCCTCGCGTTCACCAAAAAACGCGTCTACATCGCGCACGTAGGCGACAGCCGGGCCTACCGCCTGCGGCGCGACAGCCTCGAACGGCTCACCCAAGATCACTCGCTCGCCAATGAGTTCATCCGCATGAACGTGTTGCGGGTCGAAGACCTGCCTCGTTTCCCCTACAAGAACGTCATCGTGCGCGCGCTGGGGCTTCAGCAAGACGTCATCGTCGACACCGGCTATCGCACGGCGAAGGCGGGTGATCGGTACATGCTGTGCAGCGATGGCCTGACGGATCTGGTCGACGACGCCGAGATCCAAGAGATCCTCACCCACGTGGCCGGAGCTGAGCACGCCGCGGAGGCTCTGGTCGCCCGCGCGCTCGAATACGGCGGTGTCGACAACATCACCGTGCTGGTCGCGGACGCCAACGCGGCGTGAGTGGGCGCCGTGAGCGCCGCTCGTGCCCAGCGCAGGGTGTTGCCCGGCCTCTCCCGGGATGCTAAACCCGTAACGCGTTCGTCGCGGCCGTCCGGCGCGATCTGCGTCGTCGCGACCTGGGTTTCTGAACCGTCCGAAGCCTCGGCTTGTTTTGAGTTTCTCAGGGTCCCGGCTTCCCAGTGGGACCTCGCTGGGCTGACAGTCCCGTTTTTCAATCCCGGTCTGCTCACCAACGGGTCGGTGGCGTGCCAGAATGCCAGCCGGCTGGGGGAATCGCTGATGAGACACCTCCTCCGCATCACCGGGCTGCTCTTGGCGTGCGCCGTCGGAGCGTGCTCGGCTCCGTGCGACGCCATCGCCGAGCGTGGCTGCGCGGCCGCCGGCGCCGGCTCCGACGAGTGCAGGCAGCTCCGGGAGACCGCCGCCCGCGCCTCCAGCGAGGACGAGCGGGCATGCGAGGTCGCGCTGCGGCTCGTCGAGACCGTCGACCGCGTCAAGTAGCCAGCCCATGGCCGAGCCAGGCACGCCCTTCGGGAAATACGAGCTGCTTGAGAAGATCGGCGTCGGCGGCATGGCCGAGATCTACAAGGCGCGCGTCGCCGGCCCCGACGGCTTCGAGAAGATCTTGGTGGTCAAGACCATCCTGCCGGCCTACGCCCAGAACCGCGCGTTCATCCTCATGCTCATCGCCGAGGCGAAGGTCAGCTCGGTGCTCCAGCACGCGAACATCGTGCAGATCTTCGAGCTGGGTGAGATCGACGGCCAGTACTACATCGCGATGGAGTACGTCGAGGGCGCCGACCTGCTGGCGATCCTCACCGAGTGCACGCGCCAGCGAAAGCGGATCCCGGCCGAGATCGCGATGTTCGTGGTCTCCGAGATCTGTAAGGGCCTCGCCTACGCCCACTCGGCCACCGACATCAGGGGCCGTCCCCTCCGCATCATCCACCGCGACGTGTCGCCGTCCAACGTGCTCATCAGCGTGCAGGGCGACGTGAAGGTCATGGATTTCGGCGTCGCCCGCGCCGATCTCGAGCGGGCCAGCGGCGAGCGGCCGCGCGGCTCCGACGACGGCGTGATGAAGGGCAAGCTCGGCTACATGTCGCCCGAGCAGGTGGTGGGTGCGGAGATCGACCACCGGTCCGACATCTTCGCCCTCGGCATCATCCTGTTCGAGACGCTGACGCTCAAACGGCTCTTCTTGGGCAAAGACGACCTCGAGACCCTCATCAACATTCGCGACGTCAAGATCGACGCGAAGCTCCGCAGACACAGCTACATCCCGCCCGGCATCCAGAAGATGCTGCGCCGCGCGCTCGCCCGCGACCCCCGGGACCGCTACGAGACCGCGACGGACTTTCAGGAGGCGATCCTCGACTACCTGTTCGAGAACCGCCTCCGCGTCTCCAACCGCCGCGTCGCGCGCTTCGTCAGCGAGCTCTTGCGAGGAGAGGTCTCAGGCGAGCTCAGCGAACCGACCCCGGCGCCCGACTTCACCAGCGATGAGCCCGAAGCCGGCGCGCCCGACCCTGCCCCGGCGCCGGCCGTCGAGGTCGAAGCCACCGTCCACGCCAGCGACCTGAGCCCGGCCGGAGCACGGCCGGCCCCGCCGCCGCTGCCCGAGGACACCGCCCGCCCCGGCGCCACCGACCCGTCTTCGCCCGACCCCGGGCTCGACGCCGACCCCGACCTGCCGCTACCCGCCGCCCCCTATGAGCGCGCCTCCCAGCTCGACCACGCCCACCTCACGCGCGCGCTCTTCCGCCTGGCCCACCGCGACGGCTCCATCTTCGGCCCGGTGACCTTCAGCAACCTCGTCAGCCTGCTCAAGAATCGCTCGGTGAGCCCTCGCGAGCTGCTCAGCGTGGACGACCGCGACTGGGTCCCCGTGGCCGACCTGCTCGCGGTCCGCCAG
>CAZNZH010000850.1:0-2625 GCA_964577445.1 uncultured Myxococcales bacterium | reverse complement strand
GCGCGCCCGGGGGGGGGGGGGGGGTGGGGGGGCGCGGCGGGGGGGCGGGGGGGGGTGGCGGGGGGGGGGGGGGCGCGGGGCGGGGGGGGGGCGGCGGGGGGCCGGGCATCCAGAATAGCGGCGGCGCGGAAGGTGCTGCCCGGGTCGAGGCGGGCGCTGATGCTGGTGTCGCGGTGGCCCTCCAGTCGCAAGACGAGGGACTCCGGGGCGGTCCCCGGCGCGATCTGGATGTCGTCACAGGGCGTCACGCACAGCGCGGGGGCCTCCGGGGATTCGCCGCGGTAGACGGTGGCGCCTGGCGGGCGGCTGGTGACGGCGAGGGTGGCCAGCGCGGGGGTGGGCGCGGGCTCTGCGGCGACCCCGGCGAGCGGCGCGGAGGCTGGGGCCGCGGCCGAATCGGAGGCTAGGGCGGCGGCGGCCGGGGTCGCGGGCGGCGCGGGGTCCGCGGCGGGGCTCACGTCGACCACCGGCGCGGGGTCCGGGGCGGCTGGGGCGGAGGCGACAGCGCTAGCTGCGAGGGGATCCCTGGTCGTTTCGGGGATGGCGGGGTCGTGGGCGAACACGAACCAGCCGGCGGCCGCGGCCACGAGGAGGGCGGCGCCGGCGGCGATCAGGGGGAGGCGGGAGCGGCGCGGGGACTCCGCGAGCTCCGTGCCGCCGTCGCCGAAGGTCTCAAGCCCCAGGGCGCCGGCCGTCGGCGCCTTCTGGGCGGCGAGCGAGGGGGCGGCCAGCGAGGGGGCGGCGAGCGAGGGGGCGGCGGTGGCGGGCGTGGGCGGCCACGCGGAGCCCGAAGGGGTCGCCGGGGCGACGGCGGTCCGAGCGAAGGCGTCGGGGTCGGGGTCGGGGAGGCGGACGATCTGGGCGATGCTCGAGGCGGCCTCGAGGTCGCGCAGCAGGGCCGCGACCTCCGCGCCTGTCTGGGGGCGGGTCGCGGGGTCTTTGCGCAGCAGCAACTGGATGACCGCGTCCCACGCCTCGACCAGGGCCGCGGGCGCGCCGGGCAGCACGACGTGGGGCGGCGGCGTCTGGACGTGGGCCAGGCTGATGGCGAGGAGCGTCTCGGCGTCGAAGACCGGCCCGCCCGTGAGCATCTCGTAGAGGATGCAGCCCAGGGCGTACAGGTCGGAGCCCGGCCCGGTGGGCATCGCCATCGCCTGCTCGGGCGCCATGTAGCGCGGCGTGCCTTGGACGGTGCCGGTGCGCGTGAGCTGGACCTGGGCGCTGTCGGCGGCGACGACCCGCGCGATACCGAAGTCCATGACCTTCACGAAGTCGCGGACGCCGTGGAAGTCCTGGAGGAAGACATTGGAGGGCTTGAGGTCGCGGTGGATGATGCCGTGCCCGTGCGCCTCCGACAGGGACTGGCAGATCTGCTGGCCGATGCGAGCGACCCGCGCGGGGTCCATGGGCGCGTCGCGCTTGATGACGTCGGCGAGGTCAGCGCCCGTCAGCAGCTCGAGGACCAAGAAGAGGACGCCGTCCGCGCTCTGGCCGAAGTCGATGAGGCGCACCGTGTTCGGGTGCATCAGCCGGCTGGTGGCGACCGCCTCGCGCTGAAAGCGGGTGGTCAGCATCACCCGCAGCTCTTCGTCGTGGGCCAAGCGATCGGGGCGCAGGACCTTGACGGCCACGGGCCGATCGACCGCGAGCTGGGTGGCGGCATAGACCGCGCCGAAGCCGCCCTCGCCGAGCTTCGATTCGATGCGATACGCGTCTTTGAAGACGCGGCCGACGAAGGGGTCGCCCCCGCTGGCGCTCATGGTGTCACGTCCTCCGGGCTCGCCGCTCGATGCGGGCGCGCCCCGGGTTCATTCTGCTTGGTCAGGTCGCCCCCATGCTGGCGCGGCGCGGGCCCGGGCGCAAGGGAATGGCGGCTCGACGGGCGCGGGCTGGCTACTGGAGCAGGCTGGGCCAGTGGCGGCTGATCCAGGCGCGCCGCGCGGCGCGGGCCTTCCAGGCGGGGTCGCTCGGATCGGCGCGCTCAGACGCGGCGATGATGCGGTCGAGCGCGGCGTCGAGGGTGGCGGTGACCTCGGCGTCCTCGACGATGGCGAGCACCTCGTCTTCCCAGTAGCCGGCGGTGACGTCGAGGTTGGCGCTCCCGACGGTGCAGACGCGGCCGTCGGCGCTGAGCAGCTTGGCGTGGACGTGCGGCTTGATGGTGTCGGCCTCTGGCAGCCCGTCGCCACCGGGCCGAACGACGAGGCTGTAGGCTTCGATGCCGGCCTCGACCAGGCGGTCGATGCGGCCGTGGGCGACCTGATCGGCGAGCTCGTGCAGCGGGGCGACGCCGGAAAAGGGCGTGCCGTCGCCGCGCAGGGGGCGGAAGTGGCCGGAGAGGATGCGGACGCGCACGCCGCGGTCGTAGGCGGCGATCAGGGCGCGCGACAGGGGGTCGGCCAGGGGGAAGCCGTTGACGACCGTCAGGTGGTGGCGGGCCTGGCGGATGAGGGCGACGTAGGCGTCGAGGGTGCGCGTGTCGGCGAGCCCGCGGTGGATGACGACGCGGACCGAGGAGGCGCCGGCGGGTTCGGCGGCGATGCCCTGCCACCCGAGGCCGCCGGCGGCACGCCAGGCCTGGGCGAAGGCGGCGTCGAGCTCGGCGACCGCGGGGCCTCGGATGAC
>CAZNZH010000849.1:0-2632 GCA_964577445.1 uncultured Myxococcales bacterium | reverse complement strand
CCTCCGCGAAACGCCGACGGGACGATCCAGGCCTCGCTCGCCTACCGCGTCACGGCGTCGGTGCCTGTCATCGCCTACCAGTTCAACCCGCTCGAAAACGAAAACGTCTTCTCCAACGACGCCAGCCTGCTCTTGCCGGCGAGCTTGCTGGGTCGCGAGTACTTCGTGATGACCCGCGAGCAGACCTTCGACACCCTGCGCTCCACCCTGACGGTGGTGGCGGTCTTGCCGGGCACCACCAAGGTCTCCGTGCAGGTCAGCGCCCCGACCTTGCCCGGCTTCGTCTACCCGGGTGCGCCGAACCAGCAGGCGATTCCGCACATGGACAAGGGCCACACGCGCATCTTCAAGCTTGAGCAGTACGACGTGCTCAACATCGAGACCAATCGGCCCGGCGCGGACCTGACCGGCTCGCTCATCCTGTCGGACCAGCGCGTGGCGGTCTTTGGCGGGTCCGAGGCGGCCAACGCGCCGAACACCGCGCGCTGCGTCGACATCGACCCCATCACCAACAAGGGCGTCTGCGAGTACGACGGCAAGACCACGTGCAGGACCCTGTCGGACTGCGTGGCGGCCGGCTTCAACACCTGCTGCGCCGATCACCTCGAGCAGCAGCTTTATCCGGTGAAGGTCTGGGGCTCGCGCTACGTGGCGACGAAGAGCTGGGATCGAAACAAGGAGTCCGACATCTGGCGGATCATGGCCGGCGCCAACAACACCGAGGTCTTGCTGCGGCCGCCTCAGCCGGGCATCGAGATCCCGCTCTTGAATCGCGGCGAGTGGTATGAGTTCGAGAGCCGCCAGCACTTCGAGATCTACACCCCCGGCAACAAGCCAATCCTCGTCGGGCAGTTCTTGGCGGCCCAGGATGCGCCGGAGCCGAACACCACCGGCCAGAGCCAGAGCGGCGACGCCGGCACGGGCGACCCGGCCTTCATGCTCGCGATCCCCATCGAGCAATACCGCCGTGATCTCGTCATCTTCACGCCCGCGGAGTACGAAGATAACTACGTGAACATCACGACGCTGACCGGTGCGGAGGTCACCTTGGACGGCGAGCTCATCCCGCCGGGCTTCTTCGAGGTCATCGGGAGCGGGACCTACAGCGTCTACCGGACGCGCATCAGCGAGGCGGGGGCGCACACGATCACCTCGTCCAAGCCGGCCGGAGTCATCGTGTACGGTTACGATCAGTTCGTGTCCTACGGCTATACAGGCGGGCTCGATCTGTCGGAGATCAATAAAGAGAGCCAGTTCGACGGCGGCGCCGCGACACCCTAGGTACATCCATGTTCCATCGACACTTCGCCCTCGCCCCTGCGCTCGCCCTCATCGCCGCGGGGTTTGTGGTGGGCTCGGGCTGCTCGGACTCCGGGCAGGGGGCGGGCGCGGGGCCCACGCCGGACGCCACGGTCGCCGACACCTCGCCGCCCGACGCGGCCGGCACCCCGGACGCCGAGCCGGACCTCGAGGCGCCCGAGCTGCCCGATGCGGTCGCCACGCCTGACGCCGCCTCGAGCACGCTGTCGCTCCGCCGCGTCACCCCGGACCGCGGGTTCGCCAGCGGCGGCGATCCGGTCGAGATCAGCGGCACCGGCTTTCACGACGGCGTGCGCGTCTTCTTCGGCGAGAGCCTGGCGCCCGAGGCCTCCGTGCTCAGCCCCGAGCGCATCGTCGCCCGCACGCCGCCTCGCGTCCCCGGCCTCACCGACGTCCGGGTCGTCTCGCCCGACGGGGTGTCTCAGGCCCTGCTCGAGTCGGCCTTCCTCTTCTTCAACCCCGTCGAGGTCCTCACCATCGAGCCGCCCACCGGCCCGGTGGCAGGCGGCGAGCCGGTCACGATCCGGGGGACCGGCTTTTCGCCAGGATCCAACGTGCTGATCGGCGGTCGCTCGGCGATCTCGGTCGAGGTGCTCGACGACGCCACCATCGTCGCGCTGACCCCCGACGCGCCCGGCCCCGCCACCGTCGACGTCCACGTCTCCAACGACCTGGGCGTGGGCACGCTGCCCAAGGGTTACACCTACTTCGAGGCCCCGCGCGTCCGCTCGGTGGCGCCCTCCGTCGGGCCGCTCGGGGGCGGCACCCTCATCGACATCCGCGGGCAGGGCTTCGTCGAGCCGCTGGTCGTCACCGTCGACGGCAAGGCGCTCTTACAGGTCGAGCGCCTCGGCGCCGAGCGCGTCGTCGGCGTCACGCCCCCCGGCTCGGCCCCCGGCCCGGTGGACGTCGTAGTGGCCACGGCCTTCGGCGCGTCGGCCGGCGTCAACGCCTTCACCTACCTCGGCTCGCCCGACCCCGGCGACACCCTGGACATCCTCGCGGTCACGCCGCCGAGCGGCCCCGCGGGCGGCGGAAACATCGTCACCATCGTCGCGAAGGGCCTGACCACCGCGGCCGACACCAGCGTGCGCTTCGGCAGCCAGGCCGCCGTGGTCAAAGGCGTCGACGCCCTCGGTCACGTCGTGCTGGTCGAGGCGCCCGTGGGGGCCATCGGCGCGGTGGCGCTTCAGGTCGAGAACTCAAACGGCGTCGACACGGCCAGCTACGTCTACGACTCCTTCGTCGCCGTCTACGAGGTCCTGCCCAACTTCGGCCCCATCGCAGGCGGCACGCGGGTCACCGTGACCGG
>CAZNZH010000848.1:0-2635 GCA_964577445.1 uncultured Myxococcales bacterium | reverse complement strand
GCTGGCCGGGCTCCTCGTCCCGACCCCGACCCACGCGCTCATTGCGACCATTCGGCAGGTGCTCGCGGAGCACAACCCGCTCGAGGAGGATCCCGGTGGCCTCTACGAGGTCTGCGAAGGGCTGGCGGGTGCGGAGGTCGACGCCCTCGTGGCGCAGATGCGGGCGATGCCGGAGGTCCCCATGGCGCCGCACTTCGATGGCCCGCGCGCCTTCGCCGCCATAGAGAACCTGCTGCAAGCGAGGCTCAGGGGCGGCGGCGGATGAGACCGCCCGCTGGCGCTGGGCTCAAGACGGCGACGGCGCCGCGCGGACCCAGTGATTGGTCAGCAGGCTGCTGCCCAGAGAGCGGAAGCACGGGTAGCCGCGGTGGTCACCGAGGCGTTCAGCGACGGGATCGAGCGAGGATCCGGGCTCGAGACCCAGCAGCCCGCCGAGGCCCCGCGCGACACCGGCGTCACCCGGCGGGAGCACGCCGCGGCGCCCCCTCAGACCGGCTCGGCGCTGGGATAGGTGACGCGCGCACCTTCGACCACGGCGAACGCCGTCATGCGGTGCGGCGCGGCGTGCTTGGCGCTCATGATGTCCTCGACCTCCGCGCCGCGCGCCGTCACGGCGTCGGCCACGAGGGAGCGATGGCAACGCCAGGGCACGGCCTCCGCGCACATAAGCGCGACCCTTCGCTCCGTGGCCAGCGCGTGCAGCTTGGCGAGCCCGACCTCGAACTCCTCGGTCATCATGTGGTCGGCATACCCGCGAAAGCTCGCGTTGCGCCACGCGCCGTTGGGCGAGTCCTGCCGCGCCCGGCGCAGGCCTCCGAGCTCCGAGAGGTGCACATAGCCGATGCCACGCGAGCGAAGCTGCGCGCCGAGCGTGTCGCCGTTGAACTGGGGGTTGTGGCGCGATTTGGGGATGGTTCGGATGTCGACCAGCGCGGTGACCTCGAAGGCCCGAAGGAGCTCGACCAGCGCGTCCAGCGTCCGCGTCGAGTGCCCGACCGTATACAGGCGCACGCCTCGCCAGCTCGGTCCGCCGCTCACGTCTCGCTCCGGCCGCCAGCGCGCCGCCGGGAGCGGATCAGACACGCCCACGGCCAAACGCGACGTCGACGCGAGCTCATGAGGCTACCGGTCCCCCCCCGACCACCCGAGGGTGAGCAGGAACGCGCTGTCGACGATGGCCTCGACGTCGTGCCGCAGCCCTGACCCGAGCACGTGCAGCCAGCCGGCGGGCAGATCGACCGTCTCCTCTGGAAGTTGCAGCTTCACGTGTCCGCTGAGGACGTGGACGACGGCCGTGTCGTCGGCGTGATGCTCTGCCATGCGCGCGCCCGCCTTCATCGCGACGATGACGATCCGCACGTCGTCCTCACGCGCCAGTGAGCGCGCGGTGTAGCCCTGCTGCGTGTACGCCTCCGCCGTCTGCAGCTCGGCGCTGATCGCCGACAGATCGAAGGTGCCTCCGTGTGTGGGTCTCCCGTACTTGCTCATGGCTCGCTCCTTGGTCAGCGTCAAATGGACTGTCGATAGCCGAAAAACTCGTGGTCTTCGTTGTAGCCGCCGTGCCCGCCGCCGACCTCGGAGTAGTGGGCGACGAACTCGATGCCGGCGATCCACTTCACCTGCTTGAACCCGAGCTGGACCTCATTGCGAAGGCGGAGCGGCGCCCCGTGCCCGTACGACAGCGGCTGGCCGTTCATGTCGTAGGCCAGCATCGTGAGATGGTAGCTCATCTGCTCGATGGGGTGCACGTCGTAGTAGGCGCCCTCATCCGGCCCGTCGCCGAGCGAGTAGAACACCACCCACTTCGCCTCGGGCTTGGGCTTGACCAGCTCGAGGATGGTCTGCATCGAGACGCCACCCCACCTGGCGACGCCCGACCAGCCCTGGATGCAGAAGTGCTGGGTGATCTGCTCGTGGTGCGGCAGCCCGCGCAGCTCGGCCAGCGTCAGCTCGGTCGGGTTGTCGACGAGCCCGCCGATTCGGAGCCGGTAGTTCGCGAACTGGCTGTCGAAGAGCGCGCGATACTCGGCCGAGTCGGGGTACTCGCCGTTGTGCCAGAAGTAGGGCGAGATGTCCTGCTCGGTGTACTCGCCGGGCGTCGCGTCGACGTGCTCGAACAGCCGTTGCGCGGGGCCGATCAGGGCGAACCCGATGCGCTGCACCCAGCGCGGATGTCGCAGGGTCACGGGGGTCGCGGCGACCCAGGCGACCGTGACCACCACCATCGAAGCCGCGAACATGCCGAAACCGACCCAGTCGCCGCTGTCCGTCCCCGCGTAGATGTGGTTCAGGTTCCGCAGCGCGCCGGTGGTGAAGACCATGGTGACGTGAGTGACGATGAAGACGAGAAACCAGCACAGGACGAGGAAGTGCAGCGAGCGAGCCGTCTGGATGCTGAGACGCTTGCTGACGCGCTTGAAGCGGGTGGAGAGCGCGGGCGACATCCCGAGCCCGGTCACGAGCGCGAGCGGCGCGGCGACAAAGACCGTGATGAAATAGGCGATGATCTGCAGTCCGTTATACGCGACCCAGGTGTTGTCGGTGGGCCAGTCGAGCGAGAGGTACTGAAGCAGCACCGAGGCGGCGTCGGGGAAGACCTGCGCGCTCGTCGGGACGAGGCGACGCCACTCCCCGG
>CAZNZH010000847.1:0-2636 GCA_964577445.1 uncultured Myxococcales bacterium | reverse complement strand
GCACACCCTGCGCCGGTGCGCCGCCGACGTGGCCAAACGGTTTCGTGGGACGGCCGACGTCCTCATCGGCGAGATCTCCAAGCCGATGGGCGGTCACTTCGCGCCTCATCAGAGTCACCAGAGCGGGCGCGACGCCGACGTCGGCTACTACCTCGCCGGCAACAAGCAGAACGCCACGATGTTCACGGTGGGCGCGCGAGACATAGACCCCAAAAAGAACTGGGCGCTGATCCGTTGCCTGCTGACCAGCGATCGCGTCGTGCGCATATACATGGATCGCGGTCTACAGCGCGCGATGGTCAAGTACCTGTCGCGCAAGGGCGGGCTGTCGGCGGCGACCCTGGACCGCCTGTTCGAGGTCGAGGCGGACGTGCCCGCGTCCGCGCTCATACGTCACGCAAACGGCCACGACACCCACTTCCACGTGCGCTTCGCGTGCGACAGCGGAGATAGCCGCTGTGTTGAGGAAGAGGACGACCACGTCTTCAAGCTCGAGTGATCGGAGGCGCCGGCGCCCCGCTCATAGCCCGGCGCCCGATCCAGAGGGCGTGGGGTCGGCCGGCACGCCGCCGCAGTTCTTTGGCGGCTGGTTGCAGGCGTTGGCCGCGCCCTGCAGCGGGAACGCGCCGTGGTTGTCGACGTAGCACTTCACCTTGTCGTGCCAGCCGTCGACCGTCTCGCCGGCGATGACCATCCGGTTGAAGCAGCCCCACGCGCAGCAGGCGTCGGGTGTCTCGGCCGGGATCTCTTTGCACAACTCCAAGTATGTGCAGTAGCGCTCGCACAGGACCGCTTCGCTGCCGAACCCGGGGGCGATGGTCTTCTCCCAATCGCAGGTGCTCGGGTCGACGGGGTCTTTGCCCTGAAAGGACGGGGCTTGGCAGACCTTCTTGCCCACGCCGAGCGCCGGGTAGAGCGGATCGCCCAGGTACTGAGCCGGCGCGCACTGCTCCCAGGCGGGCCCGAGGGCGAGGCAATCGGCGAGGCTGCTGCACGTCGGCGCGCAGAACTGCGAGAGCTCCCCTTTGAAGGGCGGCACGTTGGGGTTCGGCAGCGGCGAGAACCCGACGCACAGCGTCGCGCCAGCCACGGCGTCCGGGGCGCCGCTGCAGGTCTCGGCCGGGTCATCGCAGCCCCGCGAGCAGAAGGGCACGCCGTACTCGCTCTGGAGGCACTCCCCGCTCAGGCAGTCGGAGTCGAGCTGGCAGGGGCGCCCCAGCGAGAGCGCGCCGCCCGCGCCGTCGGCGTCCGCGACGGCGTCGACCGCCGCCGTGGAATCGCCAGCGCAGCCGCCGAGAGCCAGCCAGGCGACAGCGGCGACCGCGCGCGCCGGCCCGCCAATCGACGCCGAGATCCACTGCATTGCCGACTGCATCCCCGATGGATCGCACGCCCGCGAGCCTCCGCGCAAGCCCATCCACGCCCCTACGTCGCCCCGACGCGCCAAGGTCCTGGAGTCCAGCCCCGCATCCGTCTAGACTCCGCCGCCATGCGCGCCATCCTCACCATCGCAGCTCTCTCGGGACTCCTCGCCGCCGCCTGCGGGGACAAGGTCACCATCATCGAGTGCCCGCTCGGGACCGAGCCCGTCGGCAGCGAGTGCATTCCCCTCGGCGTCGACCTGATCGCCCCGCTTCGCGATGCCGACACCGCGTCGCGGCCGGACAGCGACGCGGCCGAGCTTCCGCTGGCCGAGCTGCCACCCGGCGACGACACCGCGACGGACCCCGGCGGTCCCAACCCCGATCTCCCGATCACCGGCCCCGACGTGATCCTGAGCGGGTCTCCGGTCGGCGCGGCCTGCGCGAAGTCGTCGGAATGCCAAGGTGCCGCCTGCCTCGATTGGCCGGGCGGCTACTGCACGGCCTTCGACTGCACCGTCTCGAGTTGCCCGTCCGGCTCAAGGTGCATGCCGCTCGCCGGCGGCAACAGCGCGTGTCTGGCGACCTGCGAGAGCGACGCCGACTGCCGCGCCGACGGCCAGCAGGCCTGCAAGACCTTGGAGTCGCTCGACGGTACCCTGAGGCGCGTGTGCCACGGGGTCGCGACGGACGCGGAATCCGTAGGCGGCGCCTGCCTCGACGCGGTCGGGTGCGCCTCCGCGATGTCCTGCCTGCCCTCCCTGCCGGGCGGCTACTGCGCGGCCCTCGGCTGCACCGCCGGCTCCTGCGCGGTGGGCTCCAAGTGCTACAAGTTTGGCGGCTTCTCCACCTGCCTGAAGACCTGCGGTGCTGACGCGGATTGCGGCGGCGTTCCCGGCGCCGAGCGCCGCTGCGGCGTGTTGAAGGCGCTCGACGGATCCAAGACGGGCGCATGTATCTCCGGCGCCGAAGGCTTGGCGATCGGGGCCCAGTGTTCCAACGACTTCGAGTGCTCCAGCGGATCTTGCGAGATCCTGGGCGCCGGTCGCTGCACCCAGGGCGCCAAGTTGCCCTGCTTTCTCGAAAACGAGGCGCAGGTGTGCGGCGGCGACGGCGGATTCTGCTACATCAGCGGCCAAAACCAGACCGGCGCTTGCGTTCAGCCATGTGGTCTCGGGACGCCGTGTCCTGGGCTCAGCTTGTGCGCGGGGGCTGTGGGCGAGGGCGAGTGAGTCTGTCGGCCCACCTGCGACGGCCTGAGCGCCGCGGACAACT
>CAZNZH010000846.1:0-2648 GCA_964577445.1 uncultured Myxococcales bacterium | reverse complement strand
CGTAGCTCAGCCCGTCCTGGGTCGCGACCATTCAGATCACCGTGTCGGTCGTGGAGGCTTGGCCCCGAAAGAGGCGACATGATAGGCCACACGCCCCAGGTTTCCAGGAGCTTCGCGCGATGCACCCCCATCTTCGCCTCTCGGCCACGGAGCTGGCGCGCCTTATCCGCGAGGGGCGGGCGACGTCTTCGGAGGTGGTCGGCGCGCATATCGAGGCCGCCGAGCGCCACAATCCGCGGCTGACCGCCATCGTGCGGGTGCGCTACGACGCCGCGCGGGCCGAGGCGCGCGCGGCCGACGAGCGCCTCGTCGCCCAAGGGAGCGAGGGGCTGCCGGAGTTTTTCGGCGTGCCCTGCACGATCAAGGAGTGCTTCGCCCTGACCGGGATGCCGCACACGTCGGGCCTGGTCTCGCGTATCGGGCGGCTCGCGGACGCCGACGCGACGGCGGTGGCGCGGTTGCGCGGGGCGGGCGCGATTCCGCTCGGGGTGACCAACGTCAGCGAGCTGTGCATGTGGCTCGAGAGCAATAACCGCGTCTACGGCCGCACCAACAACCCCTACGACGTCCGCCGGATCGTGGGCGGGAGCTCCGGCGGCGAGGGCGCCATCATCGCGTCGGGCGCGTCCCCCTTCGGGTTGGGCTCGGACATCGGCGGGTCGATTCGGATGCCGGCCTTCTTCAACGGCGTCTTCGGCCACAAACCCACCGGCGGGCTGGTGCCGGGGACCGGCCAGTTCCCCGTCGCCGAGGGCGCGGCGCTCCGCTACCTCACCACCGGCCCGCTGGCGCGGCGCGCCGAAGACCTCATGCCGCTGCTGCGACTGCTCGCGGGCCCCGACGGCGCCGACGCGGGCTGCACCCCGATGACCCTCGGGGACCCTGACGCCGTCTCGCTAAAAGGCCTGCGCGTCCTGTCCGTGCCCGACAACGGTCGCACGCCGGTGAGCAGAGAGCTGCGGGCGGCCCAGGAGCGGGCGGCCCAGGCGCTGGCCGACCGCGGCGCCATCGTCACCGAGGGGCGCATCCCGGCGCTCAAGCGCTCCTTCGACATCTGGTCGGCCATGCTGGGCGCGGCGGGCGGCAAGACCTTCGCCGATCTGCTGGGCGGCGACGAGGGGAGCTTCGGGTTCTTTGGCCAGCTCGCCCGATGGAGCGTCCGCAGCTCGCCGCACACCCTGCCGGCCATCCTCCTCGGCGGCCTCGAGGGCCCCAGCAAGCTCAGCCCGCGCCGCACCGCCAAGCTCGTGGCCGCCGGCGCCGCCCTGCGCGCCGAGCTGGTCGACCGCATCGGCAGCGGGGGCGTCATGCTCTACCCGCCTTACTCGCGCACGGCCCCGCGCCACTACGGCCCCCTCTTTCGCCCCTTCGACTGGGTCTACACCGCGGTCCTGAACGTCACCGAGCTGCCGGTGACCCAGGTCCCGCTGGGCCTCGACAGCCGCGGGCTCCCCCTGGGCGTGCAGGTGGCGGGCGTGCACGGCGAGGACCACGTCACCATCGCGGTGGGGCGCGCCCTCGAGCAGGCCCTCGGCGGCTGGGTGCCGCCCGCAGAGCCCGGCGACCCGGCCGAGGCCAGTTCGCAGCAGCGACTGTGACGCGCGCTCAGGAGGTGTTCCCATCTTCGGACCGAGCGGGGCGAAAGCGACGTATTTTCATGGGCTTGCGCGCGGAGGGCGCTTGCCGGGCGCCTGGGATCGACGCGCGGAAGTCCCTGAAAAGACATGAGCCAGCCACGCGACGGGAGAATATGGGAACACCTTCTCCGGCCGCGGCTATAGTGCGCCCCATTCGCTGAGCGCCGGGGGCCCCAGGTCGCCCGTCGCCCACCCCAAGAGCGGTTTCGTGGACGAGCCATTGGACCCAGCACGCATCCCTACCCCCGCCGCGGGGCCGCTGGGACCCGAGCGCGAGGACACGCTCTCACGCTTACACCGCGCGCTCGAGCGCGACGAGATCACGCTGCTACAGTTCGATGAGCGGGTGGAGCTCGCCCTGTCTGCCCGAAACCGCGCCGAGCTCGCCGTGCTCACCCGCGATCTCACGGTCTCGGGCAAGCGATCCCTGCCGGCGCCCGCGTCCACCGACGCCGCGTCCATCGTCGCGGTGCTGGGCGGCGCCGACCGCCGGGGCGCGTGGTCCGTCCCCGGGCGCCTGCGCGTCGTGGCGGTCATGGGGGGCGCGGAGCTGGACTTTCGACGCGCCGAGCTCACCGCCGCCGTCACCGAGATCCGCTGCTTCGCGCTGATGGGCGGCGTCGACATCATCGTGCCGTCCGATCTTCGCGTGGAGTGCCACGGCGCCGGGATCATGGGCGCCTTCGCCAGCACGGGCAACCCCGGCGCGGGCAACGAGGGGCCCGCGCTGCGGGTCACCGGGGTCGCCCTGATGGGCGGCGTCAGCGTCCGGGTGAGGCGGCGCTGACCGAGGGGGTTCGCGGCTTGGGCCGGCTAGACGGCGGCTCTGCCTGGCCCCCGGCGGCGTGGAGCTCAGCGGCGTGTGGCGCGCCCATCCGGGCTAGCGCCTCGGTGACAGCATCCCAATGCTCGTGGTCCAGTCGCGTGGTCTGCATCGAAACACCTCATCGGTGGGAGTCCAGCCTCTTCGGCACGCCACGCGCGGACCGCGAGCGTGCGAGCGGCGCTGGC
>CAZNZH010000845.1:0-2649 GCA_964577445.1 uncultured Myxococcales bacterium | reverse complement strand
GTCTCCATCCTCACGGGCAGCATCCCGGCCCTGGGTCACCCTTCCGGGCGCGCGATCCTCGACCGCTTCGTCGACTCAGAGCCCTGGATCGGCGACCGCGAGTTCGGCGGCTCCCAGGCGATCCCCCTGGGGCGGCCGGCCGAGGTCATCGCCCGTGGCCAGGTCGCCCTCCTGGGTGACGCGGCCGGCCAGGTGTTCAGCGCGCACGGCTCCGGCGTCGGCGCGGGCCTCGTCGCCGCCGCCGAGCTGGCGCAGGCGCTGGCGAACGGCGGCGGCCCCGAGGCCTACGGGGTGCGCTGGATGCGGCGCTGGGGCGGGCTCTTCGCGAGCTACGACGTCTTCCGCCGCTACTCCCAAGAGCGCAGCGCCGAAGACACGGGCGCCCTCATCGCGGCCGGCTTGCTGGACCCCGAGCTGGCCCGCGCCGGCCTCGACCAGGAGTCCCCAGCGCTGCGCCCGGCGGTGCTCGCGCGCACCCTCGCCGCCGCGGTGCGCGCGCCCCGGGCGGCAGCGAGCCTCGCGCCGGTCATCGCCCGAATGGAGCTGATGCGGGCCTGGTATTCGCGCTACCCGAGCGCGCTCTACGAGGTGCCGCGCTGGGCCAAGCGCGCCGCCCGACTCGCAGGCGAGCGCCCGGCCGCGACCCAGGGCTGACCCCCGACCGCGACCGCCCGACCCGCACGTCCACGCCGCTGGATCCGCGCGTGCCGCCGTGGGCCGCGCCGGCGCCACCGGCCGCTGCGTTCAGCTCTCGGCGGGATCGTGGAGACCCTGCCCGTCGCCGATCTTCCGCCGCTCGCGCTTGCGCCCGGGGCTCGAGCTCGGCGCGGACGCGTCGCCGTTGCTGCCGTCCGACTTCGCCGCCGCCGCCGCCGGCGCCGCGGCTCGGCTCCGACGCACCTTCGGGGCCGGCCCGCCCGCTCCCGCGCTCGTCGATTCGGCCGTGGCCGCCGCGCCCACAGAGGCCGCCGCGCCGTCGCCCGCCGACTTCCGCGTCCGCGTCCGCTTCTTCGGCCCTGCGTCGTCCGCCGCCCTGGCCGTCACCGCGCCATCACGCGGCTTCGTGCGACGCCCGCCGTCCCGGCCGCGCCCGCCGTCCCGACCCCGGTCGCCGCCTTCGCGCCCGGGCTCGCCGGCGCGCTCGTCGTCTCGCCCGCCCTCCGGCGGCCAGCCCGTGTAGACCCGCCCACGCGTGCGCGGAAAACGCCCGGCGCGGTCCGGCTCCATCAGCACGTCCTCGACGAACACCGACGGGATCTTGCCGTCGATGTAGCGCTCGACCCCCTGAAGATTCACCGCGTAGTTCTCGCAGCAAAAGGTCATGGACTTGCCCTTCGCTCCCGCCCGCGCCGTGCGTCCGATGCGGTGGACATAGTCCTCCGCGTCGTCGGGCACGTCGTAGTTGAAGACGTGGGTGATGTCGTCGACGTGGATGCCGCGGCTCGCCACATCGGTCGCCACCAGCAGATCGATCTTGCCGTCTTTGAAGGCCTCGATGATCTTCTGGCGCTTCTTCTGCGGGATGTCGCCCGACATGTAAGCCGCGGGGTACCCGTTGTGGTTCAGACGCCACGTCAGCTCCTCGCCCACGCGCTTCGTGTTGACGAAGACCAGCGCGCGCTCAGGCGCCTCCCGCTTCAGCAGCCCCAGCAGCAGCGGCATCTTCTCGCGCGACGCGACGTGGTAGAGCGACTGCTCGATGTGGTCGACCACGACCTCATCGGGTGTGACCGAGACCTCCACCGGGTCGTTCATGAATCGCCACGCCAGCCGCATCACCGACTCGTTCAGAGTCGCCGAAAAGAGCATCGACTGGCGCAGGTGCTTGGGCGGAATCGCGCGGAAGAGCGCCGTGATGTCCTTGATGAAGCCCATGTCGAACATGCGGTCGGCCTCGTCGAGCACGAAGGACTCGATCTTTCCAAGGCGCAGCACGCGGTTTCGGTAAAAATCCAGCAGCCGACCGGGCGTGCCGACGACGATGTCGACGCCGTCGCGCAGCCGAGTCGCCTGCTTGTCCCAGTCGACGCCGCCATAGCAGAGCCCGATCTCGAGCGACGTGTGCACGCCGAGCTGCTCAGCGTCCGAGGCGATCTGAATCGCCAGCTCGCGGGTCGGCGCGACGATGAGCGCGCGCGGGCTGCCGTCTTCCGGCCGTGGCACCTCGAGCAGGCGCGTCATGGTCCCAAGCAGAAAGCAGGCCGTCTTGCCCGTGCCTGTCTGGGCTTGTCCGGCCATGTCGGCGCCGGAGAGCACAATCGGGAGACCCTGGGCCTGAATCGGCGTCGGGGTTTCGAAGCCCATGTCCGCCACCGCGCGCAGCAGTGGTTCGGGGAGCTTCAAGCTATTGAACTTCAATCAGTTATTTCCTTAGGAGCTGGTTCAGAGGTCGCGGCGTTGTGGCGACGATGCGCCATGAATCGGCTCGCGCCGCCGCGGGCAGCTTGGCAGGGCGACACGGGAGCCCGGAAGTCGGTGACCCGCGGGGTCGCCGTCCCGGGCGCGTGGGCGCCGGAGCTGCTTGGCATCCACCCTGGGATGTCTGTTTCGAGTGTCGCGCGACCTGTGCTCATTCAGCGACCAAGTTGGCCTCCAGCGCTCGAAAAGTCAAGAGATCCTTGCTAGATTGGGGCGTCACCGCCCGTGGTC
>CAZNZH010000844.1:0-2650 GCA_964577445.1 uncultured Myxococcales bacterium | reverse complement strand
CCGGCAGCCCGCCGCCGACGATCTTCCCGAGGCAGGTCAGGTCGGGCGTGACGCCGAAGCGGGCCTGAGCGCCGCCCAGCGCCACGCGGAAGCCGGTCATCACCTCGTCGAAGATCAGCAGCGCGCCGTGCATGTCGGCCAGCGCGCGCAGGCCGTGCAGGTAGGTCGGCTCGGGCGGGACGACGCCCATGTTGCCGACCACCGGCTCGACGATGATGGCCGCGATCCCGTCGACGCGGGTCGCCAAGATGGCCTCGACCGCCGCGAGATCGTTGTACGGCGCGGTGTAGGTGTCCTCGACGGCCCCCGGCGTGACCCCCGCCGAGTCCGGGCTGCCGTGGGTCATCGCCCCGCTGCCCGCCTTGACCAGCAGCGCGTCCGCGTGCCCGTGGTAGCAGCCCTCGAGCTTGATGATCCCCTGGCGCCCCGTGAACCCGCGGGCCACCCGCAGCGCGCTCATGGTCGCCTCGGTGCCCGAGCTGACCAGCCGCATCCGCTCCATCGCCGGCATCAGCTCGCCGATGCGCGCACACAGCGCGGTCTCGGCCTGTGTCGGCATCCCGTAGGAGAAGCCCCGCCCAGCCGCCGCCACCACCGCGCTCACCACGTCTGGGTGCGCGTGGCCCAAGATCGCCGGCCCGAAAGCCCCGACGTAATCGATGTATTTGCGGCCATCGACGTCCTCGACCTCCGCACCGCCAGCCGCTCGGATGAAGGTCGGCTCAGCCCCGACCGACCGGCACGCCCGCGCCGGGCTGTTCACGCCGCCCGGCATCCAGCGGCTGGCGGCCTCAAACGCGCGCTTCGATCCTTCGTCACTCACGATCCTGCCTCCAGCGACGCAGCGAGCGCCGTCTCCGCCTCTTCGAGCGCCAGGGAGACCTCCTCCCAACGCTCCATCAACCCTTCCTGCTCGGCCGCCAGCGCCCGCTCGTCGCGCACCGCGCGCTGCGACGCCACCGAGTCCTCGAAAAACCCAGGCGCCATCATACGCTCACGCAGAGCCGCCAGCTCGGTCTCGACCTCGGAGATGCGCCGCTCGACCCCGTCCAGGTCGCCGCGCAGGGCCTTCGTGCTGCGGTGGTGCGCGTTTCGCAGATCGGCCTCCCACCGCTTGCGCGCCTTGTCGTCCCGCGCGGGCTTTCGCGCCTCGACCTCACCGCTCGCGGCCTCCGCCCGCCCCAGCAGCGGCTCGCCCAGAAGCGCCTTCTTCGCCGCGTAGTCCTCAAAGCTGCCCGAAAACCGCCGCACCTCGCCGTCGATGACCTCGATGACCTCGGTGGCGATGGCGTCGATGAAGTGCCGGTCGTGGCTGATGAGGATCAGCGTCCCCGTGTAGTCTTGAAGCGCCTGGACCAGCACGGCCAGGCTGGCCATGTCCAGGTGGTTGGTCGGCTCGTCCATCAGCAGGAGGTTCGCGGGCCGCAGCATCATCTTCGCCATGGCCAAGCGCGCCTTCTCGCCGCCCGACAGCACGCCCACGCGCTTGGTGACGTCGGCCCCCGAGAAGCGAAACGCGCCCAAGAGCCCACGGCACAAGGGCCAGGTGTCCACGCCCGCCGCCGACTCCATCTCCTCGAGGACGGTCCGCCCGAGATCGAGCACCTCCACCTGATGCTGCGCGAAAAACGCCCGCGACACGTTGTGGCCCAGCCGCAGCTCGCCGCCGTCCGGCGCCACGGTGCCCGCGATCATCTTCAGCAGCGTCGACTTGCCCGCGCCGTTGGGCCCGACCAGTGCGATGCGCTCGCCGCGCCGCAAGGTCAGGTCCAACCCCTCGTAAACCTTGGTGCTACCGTAGGATTTGCTGACCCCCTCGAGGACCACGACGTCTTTCCCGCTGCGCTCCGGCTCGGGGAAGCGAAAGCGTATCGATCGATCCTCGCTCTCCGGCGCATCCACGCGCTCGAGCCGCTCCAGCGCCTTGATGCGCGACTGCACGGCCTTCGCCTTGCTGCTCTTGGCCCGGAAACGCTCGATGAAGCGCTCGGTCTCCGCCACCGCCCGCGCCTGATTTTCCGCCGTCGCCGCCTGCATCTCGCGGCGCGCCTCGCGCTGCTCGAGCCACTCGTCGAAGCCGCCGGTGTAGACGTCGACGCCGCGGCGGCCCAGCTCGGCGATGTGGCGCGCGACCCGGTTGAGCAGGTACCGGTCGTGGCTGATGATGACGACGCTGCCCGGGTAGTCCTGTAGGAAGCCCTCAAACCAGAGGAGGCTCTCGAGATCCAGGTGGTTGGTGGGCTCGTCGAGCAGCAGGAGCTCGGGCCTCGCCAGCAGCAATCGCGCCATGGCGACGCGCATGACCCAGCCGCCGGACAGCTCGCGGACCGGCCGCGAGGCCTCCGCGTCGCGAAACCCCAGGCCCGCCAGGATGCGCCGCGCCTCGGCCTCGACGCCGTAGCCGCCCAGCGCCACGTGCCGCGCCGACACGGCCTCCCACCGGCCCAGCGTCCCCTCGCTGGTGTCGCCGCCGGCCATCGCCGCCTCAAGCTCGGCCTTCTCCACCTCAAGCGCCGTCACCTCGCCGGCCGCCTCGATGACCACCTCCAGCACGGTGCGATCCGCGTATTCGCCGGTCTCCTGGGCCAAATAGCCCACCCGCACGCCCTTCGCCGTCACGACCCGGCCCTCGTCAGCCTCGATCTGCCCG
>CAZNZH010000843.1:0-2652 GCA_964577445.1 uncultured Myxococcales bacterium | reverse complement strand
GAGCTTGTCCGCCTGGTCGCGAATCGCCGCCACCAGCCGCGGGTGCGCGTGGCCCAGCGCGTTGACCGCGATGCCGCCGAACATGTCGAGGTAGCGCTTGCCGTCGCGGTCCCAGACCCACATGCCCTCGCCGCGCGTGAGAAAGAGCGGCGGCTGGCGGTAGTTCGGCGTCTGGTGCGCCCGGGCGCGAGCCACGAGCTCCTGGGTGTCGCTATCAGCGAAAAGCGTGCTCACAACGGGCCCTCCAGCTCCGGCGGTCCGGCGACGGTATCAGCAGGACCCGGTCGCGGCTACAGGATGTATTGCTCGAGCTTCGGGTCCTTCACGATGTCCGCCAGCGTGCGCTTCACGAAGGCCTCGTCGACCACCACCGTCGCCCCGCTCATGTCGGGCGCTTCGAAGCTCACCTCGTCGAGCAGGCGCTCCATCACCGTGTGCAGCCGCCGCGCGCCGATGTTCTCTTGGCGCTCGTTGACCTCGAACGCGACCCGCGCGATCTCGCGGATCCCGTCCTCGCTGTAGGTCAGCGTCACCCCCTCGGTCGCCATCAGCGCTTGGTACTGAAGGGTCAGCGCGTTCGCCGGCTCGGTCAAAATCCGCACGAAGTCCGCCTGGGTGAGGCTCTCCAGCTCCACCCGGATCGGAAACCGCCCCTGAAGCTCCGGGATGAGATCGCTGACCTTGGCGACGTGAAACGCGCCCGCCGCGATGAAGAGCACATGGTCGGTGTTCACCATCCCGTGCTTCGTCGTCACCGACGAGCCCTCCACGATGGGCAAGAGGTCTCGCTGCACGCCCTCGCGGCTGACGTCCGGCCCGCCCGACGACGACTGCCGCCCGGCGACCTTGTCGATCTCGTCGAGGAAGATGATCCCGTCGTCCTGCGCGCGCCGCAGGGCCTCCTGCCCGACCTTGTCCTGGTCGACGAGCTTCTCGCCCTCTTGGGCGATCATCACCTCCAGCGCCTCGTTGACCTTGAGCCGCCGGTTCTTGGTCTTCTGCGGAAAGAGGCTCCCCAACCCGTCCTTCAGGTTGATGCCCATCTGCTCCATGCCGGCGTTGGAGAAGACCTCCATCATCGGCATCCTGGAGTCGCTGACGGTGACCTCGACCTCGCGGTCGTCGAGGAACCCTTCACGCAGCAATTTCCTCAGTTTTTCGCGGGTCGAGTGCGTCGTGGGCTCGCCCTGCTCCTCGAAACCGGGCTTTTTGTGCGGCAGCAGCGCGTCGAGGATCCGCTCCTCCGCCCGCTCGCGCGCCTGCTCGCCGACCCGCTCCAGCTCCTCTTCCTGCACCAGCTTCACCGCGACCTCGACGAGGTCCCGCACCATCGACTCCACGTCCCGCCCGACGTAGCCGACCTCGGTGAACTTCGACGCCTCGACCTTCACGAAGGGCGCCCGCGCCAGCTTCGCCAGCCGCCGCGCGATCTCGGTCTTCCCGACGCCCGTCGGCCCGATCATGATGATGTTCTTGGGCATGATCTCGTCGCGCAGCGCCTCCGGCACGCGATGACGCCGCCAGCGGTTTCGCAGCGCCACGGCCACGGCCCGCTTCGCCGCGTTCTGCCCGACGATGTAGCGGTCCAGCTCCCGCACAAACCCGCGCGGCGTCTCGTCGGCCGCGCCCCTGTCAACGATCTCTTCACTCATACCGTCGACTCCAGCGCTTCGACCGTGAGGTGCGTGTTCGTGTAGATGCAGATGCCGGCCGCGATGGCCATGGACTCGCGCGCGATCTGCTCCGCGTCCAGCTCCGAGTGCCGCAAGAGCGCCAGCGCCGCCGCCTCAGCGTACTTCCCGCCCGAGCCCACCGCCGCGATGCCGAAGTCCGGCTCGATGACGTCGCCCGACCCGCTCAAGACCAGCGTGTCCCGCGCATCGGCCGCGATGAGCAGCGCCTCGAGCCGCCGCAGCGCCCGGTCGGTCCGCCAGTCCTTGGCCAGCTCCACCGCGGACCGCCGCAGGTTGCCGCCGTAGGACAAGAGCTTCGCCTCGAAGCGCTCAAAGAGCGTGAAGGCGTCCGCCGTGCTGCCCGCGAACCCGATGATGACCTGCCCGTCATGGAGCCGCCGCACCTTCTTGGCGCTCGACTTCATCACCTGGCTGCCCAGCGTCACCTGCCCGTCGCCGGCCACCACGACCTTGGCGCCCCTGCGGACGCACAAGATCGTCGTCCCGCGCATGCCCTGATGTTCACTCATGGTGCTCAGCCTCCGAGGCCCGGCCGCTCGCCCGCGGGTGCGCCGAGTCATAGACCCGGATCAGGCGCTCGATGCCGACGTGTGTGTAGATCTGGGTAGTAGAAATGCTCCTGTGCCCCAGCAATTCCTGGATGTGGCGGATGTCGACCCCGCCGTCGAGCAGGTGCGTCGCGAAGGCGTGGCGCACCATGTGCGGGTGGATGTGCTGCGCCGCCGCGACCCGCAACACCTCGCGGTCCAGCACCCGCCGCACGCTGCGGTCGGTGAGCCGCCCGCCCCGCTGATTGAGAAACAGCGCGTCCGCGTCAGGGTTCTTCGCAGGTGCGCCGGCCGACGTGTCGACGCGCTCGCTGACCAGCCGGGGCCGCGCCGCCAGCCGCCGCCGCATGGCGGCCCGCGCAGCCGCGTGGACCGGCACCTCGCGCACCTTGCGGCCTTTGCCCAGCACG
>CAZNZH010000842.1:0-2657 GCA_964577445.1 uncultured Myxococcales bacterium | reverse complement strand
GACGGCCCGCGGGCTGGCGGGCGACCGCGCGCGGGAGGGCGCGCTGCGAGGTGCCGTCGATCGCGCCGAGGCCGGCCGGCGGGAGGCCACCGACGCGCTGGAGCGCACGCGGCGCGGGCCGGCGGCCGCCATCGCGGGCGGCACCTTCCCGATGGTCGCCGGTCGCTCCGAGGGCTTGCGCGCCGTGCTCGATCAGCTCGGCATGCTGTCGAAGACCAGCCTGTCGGTCCTGGTCGAGGGCCCCCCCGGCTCCGGCCGCCGCCACCTGGCGCGGGCCCTGCACGCCTACGAGTCGGGCTCGCCCGAGCGCTGCCCGGTGCTCGACATGGCGCTGGTCCCCGAGTCGACGATGGTCGAGACCCTGCGCCGCCTGGAGGCCGAGGCCGCCGGAGGCGTCTTCGTGGTCGCCAATGGCGAGCACCTGACGCCAGAGGCCGCCAGCGACCTCATCGCGCGCATCGAGAGCGGCACGGTGCGCGGTCGCGTCGTGGTGACCCTGGACGACGCCGAGCGCAGCCCCGTCGCCGACGCGCTGCGCAAGTCCCTGGCCGCCGGGCGCGTCAAGATCCCAGGTCTGGACACGCGGATCGAAGATCTCCCCCAGCTCATCGACGCCGTCGCGGTCCAGCTCGGCAAGCGCCCGGAGCAGATCGGCACGGCAGCCCGCGCCGTCTTGGCCCGCCGCACCTGGCCCGGCCACGTCGCCGAGCTCCGGACCCTCATGGCCGCGGCCGTGGTCCGCGCCGGCAAGGGCGTCGTGCTCCCCGAACACCTCGAAGCCGTCGGCGGCGACGCCCGCGAAAACAACCTCTCCGAGAGCCTCGACCTCGGCTACCACGACGCCATCAAAGGCTTCCGCCGCGAGCTCCTCCGCCACGCCCTCGAGACGACGGCAGGCAACCGCACCCACGCCGCCGATCTGCTAGGCGTCCAGCGCACCTACTTCATGCGCCTCATCCGCGAGCTAGGAGCCGACGACATCCGCCCCCAAGCCTGACGCTCGCCACCGCAAGGTTGCGCTTGCGCCGACGCAAACCCGGTGCTAATCACCGTCGCCGCGACGGGGCTGTAGCTCAGTTGGTAGAGCGCTTGAATCGCACTCAAGAGGTCAGGGGTTCGATTCCCCTCAGCTCCACACCGTCCGCACCAAGGGCCCCCGAGCACGTCTCGGGGGCCCTTTTGGTTGGTGGCGAGCCGATCCGAGCGGTCGCCTGCCGTGGTGCACTGACGGTGCAGCCACCCTCGCCCACTGGGATACCGCCCTCGCCAAGACCGACCCGGCTTCCGCTCGGAGCCGGGATTTCGCGGTGTGCTGCGAAGCCGGTCACCGCCAGAGCTGCGTCCCCGCGCCCTGACCGCTAAAGGCATCAGACGCCCGCGGCGCTTGAGGCAAATCGCCAGCGGTGGCAGGGTCGGACGCATGAGTGTCTCATCGCCGTGCGTACGTAGCCTCGTCGTCGCGGGTTGGCTCTTCGCCTTCGGGGCCGGCGGCTGCGTCAGCGTCGAACGAAAGGCGCCGGACGACGTTGACGCCGGGGCCGACGACGGAGCGGAAAGAGATGCCACGGCCGGGGCCGACGCGGACGCGGACGTCGGGGCCGACGCCCTCGGTGACGTGTCCGCGGGCGTGGATCTGGAATCGCTACCCGGGGATACGGCCGACTTGGAGATCGCGGACGACGGCGCCGACGCAGACGCGTGCGCCTCGTCTTGCGGTACCAAGGTCTGCGGCCCGGACGGGTGCGGCGGGTCATGCGGGAGCTGCGACGCGGGAGAGGACTGCGACGCGGGCCTGTGCGTGTGCAGGCCCGACTGCGCCGGGAAGACCTGCGGCGCGGACGGCTGCGGCGGGAGCTGTGGGAGCTGCGGATCAGAGCAGGTCTGCGGTGCATCGGACCAGTGTGCGGCGGCGTGTCCGGTCGGCTGGCGCCTGATCCCGGCGGGGAGCTTCATGATGGGGTCTCCGCTGGGTGAGTTGGGTCGCGGCGACGACGAACCCCAGCACGCGGTGACGCTGACGCGCTCGTTCTGCATGCAGGCGACGGAGGTGACTCAGGCGCAGTGGCTAGAGCACATGGGCAACAACCCGTCGGGGTCCTCTTCGTGCGGGCCGAACTGCCCCATCATGCGGGTGAACTGGTGGGAGGCGTTGGCGTACGCGAACGCGCTCTCGGCGAAGGAGGGGCTTTCGCCCTGCTACGCGCTCACGGGGTGTACGGTTGGGGCGCTTCCTGGGGATGGATGGAAATGTACTAGCGTGCAGGTGGACGCGCCTGAGGGCAACCCGTACCTCTGCGCGGGCTATCGTCTGCCGACGGAGGCGGAGTGGGAGTACGCGGCACGGGCGGGGACGACCACGGCGTTCTACAACGGGGCAATTACGAATCCCGAATCCCATGACCCGAACGCGGACGCCATCGGGTGGTATGTCAGCAACGCAGACTACACGGCGCACCCGGTGCAGCAGAAGGCTCCCAATGCGTGGGGCCTCTACGACATGTCGGGGAACGTGGTGGAGTGGTGTTGGGACTGGTACGGCGCCTACTCCATCCCCGCGCCACCCGACCCGCTGGGGCCTCCGTACGGCTCGTCCCGCGTGGTTCGTAGACCTGATTGGTCACTCGTCCGGTTCGCGGTCGCGCACGCCTTGAACGCGT
>CAZNZH010000841.1:0-2668 GCA_964577445.1 uncultured Myxococcales bacterium | reverse complement strand
CGCACGCCCCCACGCCACAGCTCGTCTCGAGCGCGACGTAGTCCTCGTCGGTCTGGCCGTCGCAGTCGTCGTCGATGCCGTCACAGGTCGCGTCCCCCGCACCCTGCTGGCCGGCCACGCACGTATCGACCACCACGCCGGCGTCGCAGGCGGTCTGCCCGCTGGCTTGGCACGCGCCCGAGCCGCAGCTCGTCACCGACGGCACGAAGCCCTCGTCGGTCTGCCCATTGCAGTCGTTGTCCACGCCGTCGCAGCTCGTGTCATCGGCCGCCGGCCCGCCGGCCAGGCAGTCGTCCGCCTCGACGCCCGCCACGCACGAGGTCGCGCCGGTGGAGGCGCAGGCGCCCACGCCGCACGCCGTCGCCACCGAGACATACTCTTCGTCGGTCTCGCCATCGCAGTCGTCGTCGACCCCGTCGCAGGTCGCGTCCGTCTTCGAGCCCGTCCCCGCCTCACAGGAGTCGACCGTCGCGCCCTCGACGCACAAGAGCCTGCCCGTGGCCGCGCAGCTCGCCGTGCCGCAGGCCGTGTCGGGGGCGACGTAGTCCTCGTCGGTCTCGCCATCGCAGTCGTCGTCGACGCCGTCGCAGGTCGCGTCACTGGCGGCCGCCAAGCCCGCGGTCGAGCAGACCAGCTCGCCTTTCGCGTTGCACTGCACAACGCCCGCGGCGCACGCGCCCTCGCCGCAGGCCACGCCGGTGCCCTCGGAGTCCTCGTCGGTCTCGCCGTCGCAGTCGTCGTCGACGCCGTTGCAGCTCTCGACCAGGCCCGACGGCTCCTCGGCCCCGCACACCGTCGTGCTGCCGTCGTCTGAACAGACGAGTATGCCGTTGGTGCAGAGATCCGCGTCGTCCCCGTCGCACGCCGCGCCCAGACCCGCGAAGTCCTCGTCGGTCTCGCCATCGCAGTCGTTGTCGAGCGCGTCGCAGGCCGTCTCCACGTTGGCGCTGTAGCCGATGACGTCGCCGTACACGCAAACCCAGACCGGCCCCTCGGTGGCGTCCGCGCCCGGCTTGCACACCGCCGTCAGCTTGCCCTTCTGGTCGGCACACACGCCCTTCAGGGTGCAGACCTCGTCGACCTTTTGGACCGACTCGTCCTGATCGATCGGGTCGAACTGGTCGGCGATGCAGTCGCCGTCCGTGTCCTCGACCGCCGTCTCCAGCGCGTCGCTGATGCCGTCGCCGTCCGTGTCCTGGGGCCTCAACGGGTCGACGCCCGCCTCCTCGCCGTCCGACCGACCGTCGCCGTCGCTGTCGGGGTTGAGCGGGTTGGTGCCGATCTCGATCTCGATCGCGTTGATGAGCCCGTCGCCATCAGGGTCGCCGCTGGGGTCGAGGCACTGGTTGCCGTAGCAGATGCCGTCGTCGCACGGCGTCCCATCTTCGCAGAAATTCTTCGACTTCCGCCCGTCGTCGCACGCCATGAGCAGGGCGAGCACGCTGAGGGCGCAGCCCGACAGCAGGATCTTGGGATTGAACACGGGGTTCTCCAGGGGATGTATGCGCGTGTTCTGGAGCATAGACCTCTGACGCGTTGATCGCCAGCGCGCGTCCATAAACGCAACCACTTGTAACCATTGGATTTTATCCTCGTTCGGGCGTTCGCCGCCGAGCGAGGATGCAATATGTACCGACCGAGCGCTCGCTCCGCAACCTCCGGGCTCGAGCCCCGCCTCAGTCACCCGAAACGCCCAGCCTTCTACAGCGATCGCGAGCTTCCTTGAAGCCGCCGGCCCGCCGCCGTAGCCTGTTCGTCTGGATCTCGAACCCAGGCCCCGTTAGAGGAAGCCGTCGTGGTCAGCCTCTCGCCACCAAGGACGACGCCATGCCCGCACCCCGTCTCGACGCCAACGCCATCTCCCAACACCTCGCGCCGCTCCCGGGATGGGATCTGAAGCAGGACGCCATCTGTAAGCGCTTTGAGTTCGCGGACTTCGTCGCCGCGTTTCGATGGATGACGCGAATCGCCGAGGTCGCCGAGGGCCTCGCCCATCACCCCGACTGGCGCAACGTCTACAATACCGTGCAGGTGCGGCTGAGCACCCACGACGCTGGCGGAGTGACAGAGCTTGATTTCGCACTCGCACGGTCGATGGACGAGATCTTCACAGAGAACTAGAAACGAAAGCGTAATGACTCAAATCGCAACGCAGCGCGCCCCCGGGCGGTGGTTGGCGCTGGCGGCGGCGGCGCTCGCGGCCTGCGCGACCGCGCCCGCGCAGCCCCCCGCCCGTCCGCAGGGCTTCAGCCGCCCCACGTCCGCCACGCTCGACGTCGCCCAGGACGAGCACACGCTCGAGGAGCGCATCGCCATCCACCTGAAGAAGCGCCAGCTCGCGGCGCGAGTGCACCGCGACGGCGGCGACGCGGTGGTCATCATGGACTGGCGCGGCAAGGACAAGCCGGACTTCCGCATCACGGTGGACAGCCAACCCTCCGCGGGCGCCAGCACCGGCAGCATCCGCGAGCGCGTCGTCATCGTGCGCCTGCTGACCCGCATTCGGGTCGCGCCGGGCCAGCGCGGTGAGGTGCTGGCCCTCCTCAACGCGAGGAACGCGGAGTACTGGGCGGGTTCCTTCTATATCCAGCCGCGCGACGGGGAGATCGAGGCATGCGGCGACGACCAGCACGACGATATCGGCGCCTTGCGCGCCGCGCGCGCGCAT
>CAZNZH010000840.1:0-2671 GCA_964577445.1 uncultured Myxococcales bacterium | reverse complement strand
CTGGCCCGACGCGCAGGCGCCGCAGCTCAGCGTCCCGCCGCAGCCGTCGTAGATCGACCCGCAGCTCGCCCCGCCCTTCGCACACGTCGTCGGCACGCAGGGCGCCGGCGCCACGCCGATGAGCTGCTCGATGCGGTCGGCCAACTGGGCGCGCACGGAATACAGCGTCGACGGGTCCGTCGCCGCCACCATGTAAGGCGTCGAAAACACCGACGCCGCCAGCGCGTGCGCCTTGTTCGACTCGCCGAGATCCGCCAGCAACTTCAGGTACTCGTAGTCCTCCATGCCCTCGCGGATCAGCTTCAGGCGGATCGACTCGATCGGGATGTCGGTCTTCCCGCCGATGATGCTGGGCTTGCCAGGGTAAAAGAGCGTGCCGTCGCCGTTACCCGAGAAGTCGCACTGATTCGTCCACGCGGTGTCCAGCAGGTGCGTCGTCTGGAAGTACAGCTCGCCGCTGATGTCGTAGCTGAAGCTCAGCCACTCCATCGCGCGGTTCTGAATGGCCGACGCGTCGATGACGTAGCTCGGCCAGCCCGTGTAGTAGCTGCCGGTGGTAGGCGAGCAACCCTGCCCGCAGCCGTGGGAGATGCAGGACTGGTACCACCACAGCTCTTTCTTCGGCGACATCGCCAGGAACTGATCGTAGGTCTGGCGGATGCTGACCCCGCCCTTGTCGTGAAGGGACTGAACGATGGGCACCAGGATGTCGATCTTGTCGAGGAGGCCCCGCGACGTCGCGGCCGAGAGATCGGTCGTGACCAAGGTGGACACCCCGCCGGCCTGCACGCTGGTGGCCTTCGGCGCGATGCTCGACCAGGCGCAACCGTTCGGCGGCTCGTCGCAGGTGTAGTCGAAGACGCGCGCCGTGTAGCCCTTCACCTTGAAGTGGTCGCGCCACGTCGAATAGCTCGAGTCGGCGACGCGCACCGTGGTCTGGCGCGCGCCCTGTAGCCGCGTCGCGGCGGTGCCCTCAAGCAGCGGGCCGTAGGTCGCGTCGAAGTGGCCGGCGTCTCCATACCAATACACCAGTGTCTCCAAAGAGATACGGTGATCCAACGCCGCCTCACCATAGAGCACGTGGTACTTCTCGATGCCCGCGTCGCTGCCGCACGCCGCGTACGATCCGTGGTGCGCGGTGCAGGGGTCATCCCAGCCCATGCCGAACGCGCTGCGCAGCGACGACGTGGACGGCAGCTCAAACCCACGCACCCGAAGCGTGATCGGGACCGCGGTGGCGGCCAATCCGGTCCCGGTGACGTTGACTTGGCCGTGGTAGGTGCCGGCGGGCGTGCCGCGCGGGACGAACACCTCGACCCAGATGGCCCGCACTTCGCCCGGGGGCACATCGAACGGGAAGGCATTGCGCCTCTCGCCCGCGTACGCGTCGACGTCGGGGATCAGCGGGTCGGGCCACGCGCCGGTCGCGCCCTCGGAGTTGGACGCGGTGTTGATCTGGTAGAGGCCCTCCCGATACAGCAGCACCTCGGCCGCAGGGATGGTCGCACCCCCAGGCCCGGTGAGCGCGGTCGCGCTGGCGCTGACCTTGGTGGCCGAGCCGCCGACGACGATCTGGAAGGGCTCGAACTCGTTTTGCGCCGCGTCGAGGCTGACCGAGGTCGTCTTCGGCACCGCCGAGCTCGGGCGGATCTTGGTCATGGCGTGGGTGACGCCGATGGTGCCGGCAGACGCGGGTGAGGCGGCGAAGCTCAGCAGCAGAGCAGACGCCACAGCAGCGAAGATGCGGGGCCGGGAGCGGTTATCGAGCCGCGACGTCGCGAGGGACGCGCGGGACGACGGAAGAGCGCTGGGATCAGCGGCGAAGGAGAGGGGAGAGACAGGGGTGGTGCCAGCCGCCATGGACGACGACCGGTGAAGGGGCAGTTGCATCACGCTCCAGTGCCTTGACTCCGAGAGAGCAGGGCTTTTCTTGGGGGGAATTTCCGGGCTGGCGAATGGGCGCGAGCCGGCCGAACATACCCACGGAGACTCTCTCCGTACGGCATTTCCGAGCTGGCCCAGGACGCGCTCGTAACCCTGAAGCTGGAATTCGAGGCCTCCAGACTCGAACGTCTCGGCGCGACCGCGGGCCATCCACGCGAAATTGCGTCGATTCAGCCGCGCTGGGTCGCCGCCCAGACACCCCCTCGGCGGGGTCCAATAGGTGAGCTGCGGAACTCATGACTCCGTGGGGATAGCACGACCTATTCCCAGCACAGAGGATCCGGTCAGCGATGTAACCAACTGATATTACACATTTTCAGCGCGATTCGACACTGAACGGATGATCGCAGATCCGCTCCGGGCGCGGACTACAGAAAAATCTGCAACCTACGCTCGATTTACGCGGACGACGATCGGGCCGAGCTCGAGCGCCGGGCCGGTGCTCCAGCCGGGAGCGGGGGGCGTGCAGGCGGGGAGCTCGTCTCGGAGGGCGGGGGCGCCGAGGGCGCGGACCCTGGCGGCTCGCCCAAGGCAACGGCGTCTCCGGGCTCGTGGCCGCCGCTCTCATGGGCGCCATCCGGTGGCAGGACGACCGCCGCGATCGCCTCTCCGTTGCGCCCGCCGCCGATTCTCGGTAGTCCCACGCCGCCCCCAGCCCCGAGGCCCCCATGCCAGCCCCCCCGAGCCCCCGCCGCGCCCTCGCCCTCGCCGCCGCCGCCCTCTGGCT
>CAZNZH010000839.1:2413-2679 GCA_964577445.1 uncultured Myxococcales bacterium | reverse complement strand
CTCTTCGACGAGGCGGCACGACAGGGTGTGCGGCGCGGACTCTACGCGTCTTCGGCCGCGGTCTACGGCGACTCGGCCGCGCTACCCCTGGCCGAATCCGAGCCGCCCAGGCCGTTGACCCCGTACGCCGCCGACAAGCTGGCGGGCGAGCACTACCTCGCCTACTACCACCGCGGTGGCCGCCTGAACGCCACGGCCTTCCGCTTCTTCAACGTCTTCGGTCCGCGCCAGGACCCATCGAGCCCCTACTCCGGCGTCATCAGCAT
>CAZNZH010000839.1:0-2403 GCA_964577445.1 uncultured Myxococcales bacterium | reverse complement strand
GCCGCGGCGCCCCTCTGACGGTGTTCGGCGACGGCCTGCAGACCCGCGACTTCGTCTACGTTGGGGACGTCGTGAACGCCCTGATGGCAGCGTTGGCCGTTCGGGCAGCTCCGCGCGAGATGCCCGTCTACAACGTCGCCCGCGGCGAGCGGGTCTCGCTACTCGACCTGCTGGACGCAATAGGGCGCTTGGACGGGATCGCCGGTCCACTGACGGTGAGCCACGCCGCGGCCCGCGAGGGAGACATCAGGCACTCGCTGGCCGACACGGCGCGCCTGCGCGAGGCGCTGGGCTGGGAACCGCGCACGCCGCTGCTGGCGGGTTTGGCGGCCATCCTGGCGGAGTGAAGCAGGGTGTGTAGCGCCGACGGCGGAAGTGTGCCGTTCGCAGGTCAGGGCACGACCTTCGAGTTGATCGCCCACCAGTACCAGTTCTCGCCCTGCAAGCGGCTGAACGCGAGGCGCCCCAGCAAGGCGTCGTCGACCAGCCCGGGCACCTTGGAGTGCACCATCTGCAACGAGCCGCCGTTGTGGACGAGGGCCCCTTGCCTGTTCATCACCCCGCGAAGCCGCGGCTCGAGTCGCCCCGTGAGCGCACCGGCACCGCCCTCGTCGGCCTCACGGAACAGGGAAGCGACCACGCCGTCGAGGTGCTGCGGTTGGGCCTCCAGGTCGAAGACACGGGAGAGCCCACCGCGCTTCAGGTAGTAGACGTACCAACCCACCACGCCGCCTTCGCGCGTCACGAGTCGCGCCCTGAACTCGCCCTGCTCCACGATCTTCGCCATCTCCCCGAACTGCCAGGCCACGGCGGCCTCGCCGTACCGGGGCCACAGTCGCGCCCCCCCGAGCAGGGTGGGTGCCGCCGCCGCCAACGCCGCGGGCGTCAGCGCCTCCACGGCGTAGTCGCCTGCCGGTGCGGCAACCAGCCGGCTGGCCGCTAGACGCCTGGCGAAGGCGTCGCCGCCTCGCGCCAGTGGCGCCAGCAGCGGGTAAGCGGCGCGTACGGCGCCACGCGAAGCCGCCAAGGAGCCGAGGCCCAGTTCGCCGGGTCTGAGCACCTTGACCCACCGCAACGATTGGAGCTGAGCGACGCTGCCGTCGAGCAGCTCCCAGATGCGCTCGAACTTCACGTGGCCGCCGTCGGTGAACGTGAACGCCTGCGGTCCGGCCATGAACTTGCGCAAGAGGAACGCGGCGACCGTCGTCGATGCCTCCGGCGCGACGACCGAGGGGAAGACGCCCGCCAGCTTCCGCTCCTCGCCGTCAACGGTGACGGGCATGACCGTCACGCCCAGGAAGCCGAGCATGGTGCCCGCACCGTCCTCCGCCACGAGCGGTGTCACCTCCGCGTCGGCGTTGGGGTTCTGCACGTACATGCGGTCCACGAGATCGACGAGGCCCGGGTCGGGGACGCGCGACTTCCCCCTGAACCAGTACTGCCATAGCGACGCCACGGCCGGGGCGTCGGCCGGGACGAAAGGTCGGATCTTCATGGGACCGGTCGCACCGTCCTTCAGTCGCCCTCGACCACTAGCCTTGGCGGGGCGTGCAGGTACTGACTCACACGGCGTTTGCCGGCGATGTCCTGGAAGACGCGCTCGACCTGCTCGGCCGTCAGGCCCAAGCTTCGCGCCACGGTGGTAGCGTCTACCCCGTTGTCGACGGCGTAAAGGCACAGGTCCATCTCGTCGTAAGGAAGCGAGAAGTAGAACTCCTCTTGGCTCTGCGGCATGGAGTAGGTGTCGGTGGTGGGTGGACGCGAGCGGATCTCCTCGGGCACGCCCAGCACCTCGGCGAGCTGGTACACCTGAGACTTGTAGAGGTGGGCGATGGGCTTCACGTCGGCCGAACCGTCGCCGTTCTTCACGAAGAACCCCTGGTCGAACTCGAGTCGGTTCGGCGTTCCGAGCACGGCGAAGTTGAGGCGATCGGCATGGTAGTACTCGAGCATCTTGCGCGTGCGCTGCTTGAAGTTGGTGGCGGCGACCACCTGCAGGTACTCCGCGAGCGGCAGCCGCTCGCGCATCACGCGGCCATCCGGCGCCAACGCGACCACCGAGAAGATGCGGTAGGCGTCCGAATCGATCACGCTCGGTAGCACGATCTTCGCCTTCCAGCCCGGACCGTAGTCCGGGATCACGCGCTTGAACGCCTCGTCGCGGCGGCGGTAGCATCCCACGGCGTCGAGGATGGGCGTTATCTCCTCCAGGACGGTGCCTATCCCGGCGCTCTCGGCCGCCAGCCGGCTAAGCATGAGAGTGTCCGGCGAGGAATCGGCTTCGGGCATCAGAACGCCCAGAACGTTGTCCGGGCCGAAGGCCCGCGCGGCGAGGGCCGCGACGACGCTCGAGTCGATGCCGCCGGAGAGCCCGAGCACGCCGCCCTTGCGCCTGAAGGCGCG
>CAZNZH010000838.1:0-2680 GCA_964577445.1 uncultured Myxococcales bacterium | reverse complement strand
CCGGCGCGTGGCCCTCTCGACGGGCGCGTCACCGCCCGCCGGGGGACCGCCCGCCCCCACCCCCGCGTTCGCCGCCCGCCCGCGCTGGTCCCTGGTCCGCCTGGCCTTCGACCCGCCCGAAGGCGCGCCCCTGCTCCTCGTCCGCCGTCCCCGCGCCATCGAGCCCGCCGAGCTCGCGCGGCTCGCCCACTCGCCGCCCGCCGACGCCGTCGCACTTCCGCCCGACAGCGACGGCCTCATCGACGGCCTCCCGGGCTCGGAGCCCGCCGCGGAGGGCGTCACCTTCTACGTGCTCCTCGCGGGGCCGGCGCCGTGGACGTCTGTGCCCCTGGTCCCGCTGCTCCCGCCCTTCGACGCCGCCAAACGCCCCGCGCTGCTCGGCCCCGTCGAGGACCGCCTCGCGCCGGCCATCCACCACCGCCTGGACCGCTTGGCCACCGCCGCCCTGCCCCTGGGCGAGCTCCCCCTCGAGCTGGCCCTCATCGAGGCCGCCGTGGAGTGCCTCCCGGTCACCAGCGAGCTCCGCCGCCGCGTCGAAGCCCAGGTCGCGCTCAAGCGGCGCACCCCAGCCTACTGACGATGGCGCGCCCTCGCCGCCCGCCCTACTCGCCCCAGTGAGGCCTCCCGCGTGCACAGCCCGACCCCACCACGCGTCATCGTACCCCCCTACCGGTCCATGGGCCTCGGCGCCGGTACCGCCATCATCGCCGCCATGATCGCCGCCATCGTCCTCACGCTCGCCTCCGACCCCCGCGTCTCCCCGGTGGCGCGCCTCTGTGTAGCCACCGCCGGCCTCGCCCTGGTCGTCGCGCTCCTCATCGGCGCCCGCTACCTCGTCCGTCTCCGCGGCGGCCTCTTCCTCGACGCCCAGGGCTCCCGCCTCGGGATCGGCCTCATGTCGCCGGCGGCCACCTGGTGGATCCCCCTGGCCAGCATCGACGGCATCAGCTCCACCCACGTCGTCCGTGACGGGGAGGCGACCTTCACCGCGGCCCTGGAGCTGTCCTGCGGCGCAGCGCTCGTGCTCGCCGAGTCCACCGAGCGCGACGTGGCCGACGAGGTCTCGCGCCTCGTCGCCGGCCAGACCGGCCTCCCGGAGACCTCGCCCGCCTCGCCGCCCTCGGGGCCGCCTTCGGGCGAGCACCGCGTCGCCATCCAGCGCGGCGCCGCACTTCAACCCCTGGTGGCCAGCTTCGGCGTGGCGACGGGCCTGCTCGGCGGCGTCCTGCTGACCGTGGCCGACGCCTCGCCCATCCTCGCGATCCTCTTCGCGCCGGGGCTCGCGCTGCTCGGCCTGACCCTGCTGCTCGCCGCCCTGGTCAAGCGCGTCGGCCGCGAGGAGCTGAGCCACCGCGGCGGCCTGTGGACGCACCGCTGGCGCATCTTCGGCCGCGCCTTCGCCACCCGCACGGTCGCCGCCCCTCACCCGCGCTGGCGATTTCGCGCCGAGCCCATCCGCGGCGTGTGCCTCGAGCTCGTGACGCCCGACGGCACCCTGGTCATCGGCAGCGGCGCCACGCCGGCCAGCCGCGACGGGGTGGACGCGTTGCTCGCCGTCGTCAGCGCCTACGCGGCCCCCGACGCCTCGTAGCCCCCCTCGAAGGCCCGCGCCCGGCCCTCCTCGCAGAGCTTCAGCAGGTGCGCCAGACACGAGCGTTCGGCCAGCGGCATCATCGACGCCGGCAGCTCGGGATAGGAGCGCCGGGTCAGCTCGGCCGGGTCCGCGCCCCCTGCCGCCAGCGCAGCCGCGACCATGGCCTCCCGCATCCGCCGGTGCTGCGCGGTCTCGCGGAGCTTGCCCGCGCCGTCGGCGAGCACCGGGCCGTGCGCCGGCACCAGGCAACCGGGCTCGAGCGCCGCCAGCCGCTCGAGCTGCGCGATGTAGGTCGCCATGTGCCCGTCGGGCGCCTCGACCAAGATCGTCCCGACGCCGGCCACCATGTCCCCGGCGATCATGAGCCGGCGGCGGCGCTCCCACAGCACGATGTGGCCGGACGCGTGGCCGGGCGTGTGCAGGATCTCCCAGCGATCATCTGGGGAATCGGAGCCTCGAAGGGCGTCGCCCTCCTCGAGCGTGTGGTCGACGGTCAGCGTGGCGCCGAGCAGCGCCGCCGTGCGCGGGTGGGCGTACACGGGCAGCTTCGCCCGCTCGCGCAGCCACGCGGCCGCCCCGACGTGGTCCCCGTGGTGGTGGGTCAGCACGATGCCCGCCGCGCGCCGCCCCTCGCCCGGCAGCGCCTCCACGGCGGCCAGCAGCCGTGAGCGCGCGTCCTCCCACGGCGTCGCCGGGTCCACGATCCACACCTCCTCGCGGCCCACGAACGCCGTGTTGGTCTCCGTGGCGGGGGGCAGGGTCGGCGTGCGCAGCGGGAGCACGTCCAGCCCCCCGCCGCCGTGCTCCCATAACGGTGAAAGCATTTGACAGGCCTCCGCGCCGTCTGCTACCAGAGCCAGCCCCTGGCGAAAGGTAGGACTGAATCATGCGCGTCTGCGTACTCACCGGCAAGCGCCGAAACGTTGCCAACAACGTCTCGCACGCCAACAACCACACGAAGAAGGTCCAGCTCCCCAACGTGCAGTCGAAGCGCATCTTCCTGCCCGACCGCGAGATCTGGATCCGGATGCGCCTGTCGACCCGGGCTATCCGCAGCATCAACCGCATGGGCCTTCAGGCTTAGTG
>CAZNZH010000837.1:0-2696 GCA_964577445.1 uncultured Myxococcales bacterium | reverse complement strand
GGGTGTCGACCTTCATGAACGTGTGGCCCTGGTTGAGCTCGCTGAGGTAGAGCCCGAGTGGGTCCCCGACCGGGACGCCCTCCTCGATGACCCAGGGGCTTGGCGCGACCACGGTCGGTCCAAGGGTCGTGTAGGGTCTGAGCGTCGGCAGCAGGAAGACCCCCGGCGCGCCCGAGCCGCGACAGTCGAGCAGCGCCAGCCCGAACGTGTCGCACGTCGCGCCCGCGCGCGTGGCGCACGCGCCGTTGTCTTGGGACGCGGCGAATTCAGGCGGCGCCGTCAGGCCGTCGGCGACGACCCTCCAGTCGCGGTCGAAGCGCCGCCACGCGACGCACTCGCCGCTGTCGACGTCTTTGTGCTGGCACGCCCCGAACCCGCTCCCGTCGGCCAGCGGTGCGGCGCCGGCGTACATGTCGTCGCCAGGCAGCGCGAGGCTCGGGCGCGTGTCCCAGCCCCCGAGCGTCGCCCAGAACGCGCCGAGCCCAGGCAGGCTGCCGCGGATGACCCCAGGTCGCGGTTGCACGCGGGTCTTGTCGCTGACCAGCGTCAGGCAGTCGCTGCCGTCGGTCGCGTAGGTGATTGCGGGCACGCCGCCGACGGTCCAGTCATCGAGCGGCGAGCCGTCGGGGACCCCGCACACCTGGGCGTCCGTGAGCTCGTCGTTCGCGGCGAACGCCACGCGCGTGATGATCGGCGCTGGGACCGCGGGCGGAGCACTCGCCGGGAGCGGCGCCTCCCACAGCCTGAGTTGTCCGAGGTTGGGCCGCACGGTACGCTCGGCTCCGGTGCTGATTATCTCCCCGCCGCCATCGACTTTCTCGCGGGGATACGACCCTGCGACGTCGTACTGCGGGTCAACTCCTTCATAGCCGACGAGCGTGAGCACCAGCAGACGGTCGCCGAGCTCGACAGCGCCAACCAACACCCGGTCTGCCGCGAGCCCGATGCGTGCCAGCGGCTGGCGCGCGAGGTGGAGGCCGTCGTCGCTCCAGACGATGCGCTCGATGGCGCCGTCGGGGTGCGTGCGCAAGAGCCGCCGGCCCGCGGCGTCGGAGCTGACCCCGAGGTTGCCGCCTTCGTCCATCATGATCGCCCGGCGATCGATGAGCCCGTCCGAGCGCATGTGAGCGGTGGCGAGCAGGTTGTCCGTGACGTTCAGCAGCCTCCAGCCCGTGGCGTCCGGCTCGGGCAGCCACAGGTCCACGCCGCTGTCCTCAGCGGTCGGAAAGCGTGGGAGCACGCCCCAGTCGGCCTCGACCCAGCCGGTATTGGCGCCCATCGGCGTGACCTCGTCGCCGTTGTGCGGTGCGAAGTGCAAGGCGCCGGTGGTCGGCGCGCGAAAGACCATGGCGGCGCCATCGGTGGCGCGGTAAATGCCGGCCATAGCTACGTTTTCGGGGTTGCAGGTGACGTTGCCGAAGCCGGTGCCCACCGCCGGGACGCAATAGCGGAAGCGCTGCCAGCGCTTGTTCTTGATGGACAACACCCGACCCTGCCCATCGACGACGGTGCCGCGTGCGTCGCGGCACGTGTCGGGGCCCTCGGGAAGCTCGGTGAGGCGGTCGCCGCTCACGCTGTAGCGGCCGCAGAACGTCGAGTCGACGGCCACAAAGATGTCGGTATGGAAGACCGCGACCTGGCCGTCGACGGTGATGTCGACGCGGTCGCCATCCGGGTCGACGACCACGCCAAAGGAGCTCGGCACGAGGCTGTCGGCGATCGGCTCGCCGCCGTTGAGCGGGCGCAGCTCGAGCTCGGGCACTTCCACCGGCGCGGCGGGTGGCGGCGGGTCGTCCTGGGTGAGCAGGCCGGACCCACGGTCGAAGGCCCGAGCGTCGCTGAAGGGCGGCGCTGGAGTGCCCTCGAAGTAGTCGATTTCGTAGGGAAATCCGACGAGGATCTGGGAGTTGCTCGAGTCGGTGGTGCGGCGGCGGGCGTCGGTGACCACGATCCTCCAGCCCACCGGCGAGCTCTCGCTGCGACCGATGACCTCGAACTTCCAGCGCGGCGGGTGTGACCAGCGCATACCCACGCGCACGGTGTTTGGCACCCACAGGACCGGCTCTTCGTAGAGCCCCTCGCGGGTGTCGCCTTCGAGGTAGATGCCGTCGTCGTGGCGGCCGTAGAAGCGCGTGAAGTAGGGCTCGGCCGGGCCGAGGCCCGTCTCGAAGAACGGCGTCGGGTTCTGCCAGCCCGACGCGAAGACCCGCCGGTCGCCGATCATCCGGTCCTCGCTCATCGCGTACTGCGGCCCCCGGTCACCGCCCAGGCCTCCCGGCAGCATGGGTCCGGGCCGCGGCACCCACAGCGGCGCCTCGTTGGCGGGCCCAGAGCCCATCGACTGAAAGGACGGGGCGCCGTCACCGCCGCAGCCGGCGAGCCCTGCGACCAACCAAGCGACACCGACGAGAGCGGAGACGGAACGCATGGCTGGAGTCCTCATCGGGCGGAACACCACCGACCCCGAGCCGCGCTGGGCCGTGAAGTCCAGCGCGGCTCGGGGTCATTTCGGACAGTGTAGAGCCGCTGCCGACTCCCTGCCCAGCCCAGGCGCCCCGGCCGCGACCGGTGGCCGGCTCCCCATGTGCGGGGACCGGCCACCAGCGCGCACTCTACGCACGGCCGCGCCGGCGCATGGCCTGCTCGAGGCTGGCGTCGAAGCTCGCCTCAAGCCGCGCCAGGGTGCGCAGCTCGCG
>CAZNZH010000836.1:0-2696 GCA_964577445.1 uncultured Myxococcales bacterium | reverse complement strand
GGTGCGGCTCCGGCATGGCCGGGACGGCACCAGCAGCCTGTCACAACGAAACGCCCCTTCCGGTCAGATACCCGCCGATGGCAGCTGTCAAGGGAAAGCGGCTTCCCCCGACCTTACCGCGGCTGCTTGCGCAGGGCGTCGATCAGGTCGGGGTCGATCTTGCCATTCGCTTCCAGCCCGGCGTCCCGCTGGAACGCCAGAACCGCCTCGCGGGTCTGCCGGCCGACGATGCCGTCGGCCTCGCCCGCGTCATAGCCGCGCCCGGCCAGGAGTTTCTGGGCCTCCTGGATCAGCGCCGGCCCGCCGAGCGGGATCGAGGCGGTGGTCTCGCGGTTCCAGGGCGCATCGCCCATATCGGTGGCGTTGGCCAGCTCGTCGCGGGCGGTCGGGGTCAGCGGCGGGGGGACATCGAACTCCGCGGCCAGGACACCATGCAACGCCAACGTGAAGACGGTCGCGAACCGCGCGCCCAGCACCGGTAGGGTGTCCAAGTTGACTTGGGCGTCTCTCAGCGGCGCTGGCGTCCAAAGTTCCACGCGCGTGGTGATGCGTGGATCGGCCGGATACGGTTGGGTTCGCTCGACCAGCGCGATCTCTAAAGAGGGGAGCTGCTGTAGCAACACCTTGCGCTGCAACCCTGAGCGGGGTGGTGCTCGGCCCGTCAAAGCCGCGATTTCTGCGCGGATGGCCTCCAGCAGGGGAGGGCCGTGATGCGCGGGCTCAACTGTCAGACCCACCCGCGGTTCTGACCACGCTCGGACCTCGACGAGGACGCGGGGAGGTGAGTCCCTGAGTGCCGCACCATATGGATGCGCAGCCTTGCCGGCCGCCGTGGCGATATCCCCGGCCCCGCAAGCCAACAACGCCTTCGCCCCCAGGTTGTCGGCCAGCTTTGCTGCCAGATATCCCGTGCCCACCTCGCCGACGCCGGTCAGGTCGAGCCCCGAACGCACGTGCAGTGGCGCGCCGACGACGATTCGCGAGTTCGCGCCTCGCTCCGCGATGACCAGCCGGCGAACCCGCATCAAGTCCGGCTTCAGCTCGCTGATCCAACTGCGCTCTCGAGCGGGTAGATGACGGACCGAAACTCCCGCCTTTGGCATCTCGAACCCGACGTCACCGTGCCGCACGCACCAGCCGACGACCACGTTCAGCGCCTCCCAGGCCGAGTCCGCACGCTCAGCCGGCGCCTCTTCGGTTGAGGCATGCAGCACCCCGCTGAATCGCTGGACCGCGTCCTCCATGGCTTGGCGGATCTCGGTCGGTACCAAGTCCACAAACCACGGCAGCGCGAGGATCTGGCGCGAGTTCATCTCCACGGTCTCCGCGGTTCGCCCGGCCGCCACGACGACGGACCAGACCAAGAGCTCAATTGCCCGTCGACCCGAAACCGCCGCTGCCGCCGGGGAGCCGAGCATCCGGCTCTGACCGTTCAGTATCTCGTCGCGGGCCCCGGCCGGCAGCCGGGATAGCGAGTCCAGATCCAGTAAGTGCATTTGCTCGGTCATCGCTTCGCCCGTTCGTCGCCTGATTTCACAGTCTGGGCAGCCCTGAGTCATTGGCCGGCGAACGCCTCGTGCCGAGTGCGCGCCCCGAACAACAAGGGCCGCACTCCCAACCCGCAACTGTCTTTGCTCAGCAATTCCTGACCGACAGTGGTCTCAAACTCAGTGACACGTCCCGGAGCCGCGATGAGCGCCAAGCATGAACTGGCGGCGTGCACGGTTTCTATGGGCCCGCGTTGGCGACATACGGGCCGCGGCCGTTCACCGGCTCGGTCGCGGGTCGGACCGGCTCCTTGAGAGGTGGTCTGTAGCCAATCATCTGGCACCTGTCCTCCTTCGTCTCCCGCCGCTGCCTCGACCATGCGGCGCGCATCGTCCTGCGTCAACCGCGCTCAGTCCCATCCAGGGAGTGCTGGCGACGTCAGCGGAGGTTGTCGATCATGGCGAGCGTGTCCTTGAAGCCGATCAACAGGTCGGCGACGAAGATGGCTTTCAGCGAGATCAAGAGCATGAGGAGGATAGGACCCCAGAGGAGCCTGCCGAAGAAGCGTGCGCCGCGGAATCGGAAGCGGACGCCGCCCTCCAGGCGCGTCAGGAGGTGGGCGGTCAGCCACGGGATGAGGCCTACCGGGCCGATGAGGACCAGCGCGACCGCGCCGAGCGTAAGATTGCCTGCGTGGAGACCGAGGAGAAACGGCAGCCAGAGCAGCTTGCGGAGAAAGCCGCGCTTGTAGCGATACCACAGGTTGAGGCGCCCGATATTTGCACGGCACCAAGTGACGATTCGCTTCATGGAGACCCCGGAGGCTGCGGTGCGGAGAGGTTATCGCACTTTGGGCGGAGACGGTGGGCGGCGCCGGGCGGTGTCGGGCGGCGGTGCAACCCGCCTGAGAGCGGGCTCACTTCGAAGCGAGCGCGGCGACGATGGCGCAGACGACGCAGATCGCGAAGATGCGCTGGAGGATGGCGATCACCGTCTTCACGACGAGGACGACGAAGGCGATGACCAGGAGGACGACGAGGCTGGCGGCGGGGAGGGTCGGGAGGGTCTTAAAAAGCCGGTGAGCCACGTCGCGATGAAGCCGGCGACGGTGATGGCGAAGCCGCCGGCTTGGCTGTGATGTCGCGTCCAGATTCGTGGAGTGGCGTGTCGCCATAGGGGCGGCGTGGTGGCAGGCTGGTTCGGAGGTG
>CAZNZH010000835.1:0-2700 GCA_964577445.1 uncultured Myxococcales bacterium | reverse complement strand
CTACCTGCAGCTCGGCGTGTCGACCCGCGCGGCCATCGCCCTCTACCGCGCCTGCCAAGCCCGCGCCTACCTCCACGGGCGCGACCACGTCATCCCCGACGACGTGAAGGCGCTCTTCATCCCGGTCTGCGGCCACCGCGCCATGGTGAAGAGCTTTCACGACGGCGCGGTCGAGCGGCGCCTCGAGGCGGAGAACGTGCTGCGCGAGATCCTCGACGGCACGCCGCTGAATCTCTGACGTGGCCGCCGCCGCCGCCGAGGGCACCGCGCCGCTGAGCTACGCCGAGATGCGCCGCCTGGGCCGCGCCGTGCCCGCCCGCCTGCGCTTCACCCGCGAGGGCAAGCTCCTCGTCTTCGTGACCATCGCCGTCGGCATGGGCGCGGTCAACAGCGGCAATAACCTGCTCTACCTCGTGTTGGGCGTGCTCTTCGCGCTCATCATCACCAGCGGCGTCTTGTCGGAGCTGACCCTCCAAGAGGTCACGGCGTACCGCCACCCGGCGCCGCACCTCTTCGCGGGCGAGGCGGCCTTGGTGCAGGTCGACCTCCGCAACGCCAAGCGCTACTTCGGCTCCTTCAGCATCGAGGTCAGCGAGCTGGCGACCGCCCCGGGCCTCGAGCAGCGGCGCGGCTCCGTCATGTCGCTCAAGCCCGGCGAGACCCGCAGCGTTCACCTGCGGATCCGCGGCACTCAGCGCGGCATCATCCGCAGCGCGGGCCTGCGCATCGCCACCCGTTTCCCATTTGGCTTCTTCGAGAAGAGCCGCCTCGTCCCGCTGGGCGAGCGCTACGTCATCTTCCCGGCGATCGCGCCCCTCGCGCCGCCGGCCCTGGCGCCGCTGGCCCCGGGGCACGAAGAGGAGATCGCGCGGATCGGCATGGGCGACGAGTTCTACGGCCTGCGTGACGCCCGCGACGCCGAGGACGCGCGCGCGATCGCGTGGAAGGTCAGCGCGCGCCGCGACCGCCTCGTGGCCCGCGAGTACCAGCGCCCCGCGACCCGGCGCGTCATGCTGCTGCTGGCCAACGTGGTGCCGGCCGACCTGCCCGCGGCGCGCGCCCGCCTCGAGGCCGCCATCAGCCACGTCGCGAGCTTGGCCACGGTGCTGGCCGAGAGCGGCTACGCGGTGGGCCTCGCGACCGCAGACGGCGGCATCGGCCCCTCGGCCGGGCGCGAGAACGTCGTCCGCATCTACGAAATACTCGCCCGCCTGCCGGTCCGTGCGGTCTCCCCGGCAGACGAGGTGCCGCTGTGGGACGAGTACAGCGGCCGCGACGTCGAGCGCCTCGCCGTCGTCACCGCCGACCAGCAACGCTCAGCGCTGACACCCGCGGCCGACCGGACGGTGGTCATCGGTGGGGCCGCCCCGTGACCTTTGAACGCCTCCACAAGCTGGTGCTCTACGCCACCGTGGTCGTCGGGCTCTTGCCCCTGGCGACCTCGGGCGAGCTCCCGGCCCCCTTTGTCATCGCGACCTTCGCCGGCATCGTCGTGAGCTGGCTGCGCGACACGCCGCTCGAGCGCGTCGAGGCGACCGAGCGCGTGTGGACCATCGCGACCGTCCTCGCCCTCCTCGTGCTGGGCGGCCTCGCCTTCGCGACGACCAACTACCTGCTCTACGCCATCCTCTTCGTGATGGTGCTGGTGGTCACGCGGCTCTTTCAAAGCCGGTCGTCGCGCGACGTCTTTCAGCTCTACGGCCTGTCCTTCATGGCGGTGACCGCGGGCGCCATCATCAACCCGGCGCTGGCCTTCCTCGGCATCTTCTTCGTCTACATCATCTTGCTGGTCTGGGGCCTCATCCTGCTCCACGTCCAGCGCGACATCGAGGCGCTTCAGGCCGAGCAGACCGAGCAGGGCGAGCGCCCGCGCGCCTTGGCGTGGCAGGCCCGCGACCTGGTGAGCCGCCGCTTCTTGCTGGGCGCGAGCGCCCTGGCCCTGTCGATCTTCGCCGGCAGCCTGGTGATCTTCTTCTTCTTCCCCCGCCTGGGCATCGGCATGTTCTTCGGGCAGGGGCGCCGCGCCCAGTCGATGTCGGGCTTCAGCGACAAGATCGAGCTGGGGCACTTCGGCGACATCAAGGACAACATGGAGGTCGTGATGCGGGTGGAGCTGCCCGACGATCGCGACCGCGCCGACATGCACCTGCGCCTGCGCGGGATCACGTTCGACCGATACAAAGACGGCTTGTGGGAGAAGACCGTCGGGCCTGCGTGGGCGATGACCCAGACCGAAGAGGGCTCCTGGATCAGCGAGGAGTACCAGCGCGTCCGCGGCCGCGTCCCCCAGGGCGAGATGTTGCGCCAGAGCGTCTATTTGGAGCCGCTGAGCATGGACACGCGCATGGTGTTCGGGATGCCGCGGGTCATGCGGCTGACCATCGACAACCCGACGCTTCAGCGCTTCCGGGGCAAGCGCGCGCTGAGTTTTTTCCAAGACAGCGCCGATGACATCTCGACCAAGACCCCCAAGGAGGTGGCGCTGCGCTACGACGTCGAGTCGTGGCAGCCGCGGGGCATGGACCAGAGCCTGCGCGAGGCGAGCGGCGAGGCGCCGAAGTTCGTGCGCGACCGCTTCTTACAGCTCCCGCCCAACCTGGACCCGCGCATCGCCGAGCTGGCGAAGGCGCTGAGCGCCGGCGCGACTACGACTTCGACAAGGCGCGCCTGGTGGAGAAGCGGCTGTCGGAGGACTGGGAG
>CAZNZH010000834.1:0-2713 GCA_964577445.1 uncultured Myxococcales bacterium | reverse complement strand
CCGGAGCTCATCGTCGGAGGAGACCTCGGCGGCGGCGCCAGCGGCATCCCCGAGCCGCTCGAGAACTCGGCGCGCAACGGCGGCGGCGACGCGAACCTCCTCGCCTGGGCCTCCATCCGCCTGAAGTACGACGCCGTCCTTCGCCCCGGGCCACCCTGGGGGATCCACCTGGGCCTCACGGCGCTGGACAACCTGATCCTCGGGTCGTCGCCGGCCAACGCCGACCAGCGCTCCATGCGCGACGTGTTCGGCCTGTACCCCGACCCCGGCTCCGGGCGCGGCGAGGACCTGAGCGCCGAGGGGCGCGCGTCCTACGCGAAGTCGCGGACCGGCAGCCTCAAGCGTTTCCGCGACGCGCTGCGGGTCCGCTACCTCTATGGGACGTGGCGCATCCTGGATTTCGTCGACTTCGCCGCCGGCCGCATGCCCGACTCCTTCGGCCTCGGCATGACGCGCGACGCGGGGACGTGCACCGACTGCGACTTCGGCACCTACGTCGACGGGATGCGCCTGGGGCTGTCGCTCAAGGGGTTTCACCTCGAGGGGAGTTGGGAGTTCACGGCGGTCGGCGCCACCACCGACCTGCCGGGGTTGCCCGGCCAGCCCAAAAACCTCGGGCGAATCGACGACGTTCAGACCTTCACGCTGCGGCTGGTCGGCGCGCCCTATGACAACGCGACCCGTGAGGCGCGCCGGCACCGCCTCGACGTCGAGCGGCGCGTGGGCTTCGACTGGGGGATCTTCTCGTCCTTCACCAGTCAGGATCTCTCAAGCGCCGAGACCGATCCCACGGCGCTGGATCCGGACTGCCCGATCGTCGCCGAGACCTCGGCGGGGCAGGTCGTGGTCGCGCAGGATTGTTGGCGGCTCATCCCGCGCAACGCCTTCTTTTGGCGGCCCAGCGTCTGGGTGAAGACCCTGTGGCATCCCGACGCCGCCAGCGAGCTGCGCATCGAGTTCGAGGCCGGCGCGATGATCGGCTCGGTCGGCAACCTCCAGCGTACCCCCGACTTGGGCGATACCAGTAAGGATTTCCGAGGGTTTGGTGGCGCGTTGGAGGCCGAGTGGTCGACGCCGCGCTGGAGGCTGGGCCTCGATACCGGGTTCGCGACCGGGGACAACCAGCGCTATCTCGGCATCCTCGACGGCCAGAACCTGGTGGTGGTGGACGACCTGGCCTTCCCGAACTCGGCCAACATCAACGTGTCCAGCAACAGGATGGTCACCTCGTATTGGTTTCATCGGGATTACCGGCTGGACCTGATCCTCTTCCGCCAGGTGATCGGCGGGGTCACCAACGCGGTCTACGTGAAGCCCTGGGTCGCCTACACGCTCTTCGATTCGGGCGACACGCGGCTGACGACGCGGCTGGACGTGCTCTACGCGGGGGCGGCGCAGCCGTCGGGCACGCCGGGGCGCGGCAAGCACTACGGCGTCGAGATCGACGGGAGCCTGGGCCTCGAGATGCCGGCCGGCTTCGCGCTGGACCTGAGCGCTGGCGTGCTCTTGCCCATGAGCGCGCTCGACGATCGGGACACGGGGGCGTCGCCGTCGGCGGCGTTCGCGCTGCGGACGCTGCTGACCTGGCGGTACTGAGCGCAAGACCCGCACGGGGGCCGCTCAGGCCTCGCGGGCCCGCAGGTGCTCGAGGATCCGGGCGTGGATGCCGTGGAAGTCGCGGCCGCTCATCACCAAGACGACGTCCTCGCCGGGTCTCGCCGCCGCGGCCACGGACTGGGCCAGGGCCTCGGTGTCGGCGATGAGCTCGGTCTGCGTGCCCGCCTCCCGGATGCTGTGGATGAGCCCGTCCATGTCGAGGCGGTCGGCGGGCGCGAGGGAGTCGTCCTTTTCCAGCGGGCGGCAGAACCAGACGCGGTCCGCGCGCGCCAGGGCCTCCGCGAAGCCGTCTTGGAAGATGCGGCGGCGGGAGGTGTTGGACTCCACCTCGAAGAGCGCGAGGATCCGCTTGTCTGGGTAGCGCGTGCGCACCGAGCGGATCGTCTCGCGGATCGCGGTCGGGTGGTGGGCGAAGTCGTCGATGACCGGGACGTCGTGGGCGACGCCGCGCAGCTCCTGGCGCTTCTTCGGCAGCTCGAAGCTCGGCAGGGCGCGGGCGATGGCGCCGGCGGTGGCGCCGGCCTCGAAGGCGACGGCCGCGGCGACCAGGGCGTTGCGCAGGTTGTGGTCGCCCCACAGCGTCAGGCGGGTCGCGTGCGCGGGCTGGCCGGGGAGGTGCAGGGAGAACGCGACGCCCTGCGCGTCCGGCTGAGGGTCGGCGGCGAAGACGTCCGCGCCGGAGTCCGCCCCGATGCCGACGGTCCAGATCGGCGCGGGGCATGCCTCGGCGACGCGCCGCGCCCGCTCGTCGTCCACCGGCACGACCAGCCGCCCATCGGCGGGCAGCAGGCGCACGAAGCGCGTGAACGCGGCCTCGATGGCCTCCACGTCGGCGAAGATGTCGGCGTGGTCCATCTCGATGTTGTTCACCGAGGCCGTCCGCGGTAGATAGTGGAGGAATTTCGGGCCCTTATCGAAGTAGGCGGTGTCGTATTCGTCGCCCTCGACCACGAACACCCGGTCGCCACCGACGCGGTTGTTGGACTGGAAGTTGGCGGTCACGCCGCCGATCATGAAGCCCGGGTCCAGCCCCGCCTCGTAGAGCAGCCAGGCGGCGCTGGCGCTGGTCGTGGTCTTGCCGTGGGTGCCCGTGATC
>CAZNZH010000833.1:0-2714 GCA_964577445.1 uncultured Myxococcales bacterium | reverse complement strand
CCGAGGAAGTAGGAGCCGGGCGCGGGGAAGCTCGCGGTCGCGAAGTTGGCGATCTGCTTTTTCCCAAGGATGGCGGGCGTGAACGGTTCGACCTTGAAGGGCGCGGTCGGCTCGAGCTCGTGGCCGAAGGCGTACAAGGTGCTGACGAACCGGTAGAAGGCGAACCCCGACACGTAGGTGGTCAGCACCGCGGCGTCGATCAGGCTCCGCACCGTGCCGACGGCCGCGCAGCGGAGCACGAGGAGCCCGAGGAAACCGAGCGCGAACGGGATCCAGTTCAGATCGACGAGGGTCTCCTCGGTGATCTGGCTCATCCCGATATAATGGTTGAGGTTGTTGATCTCTCTGACATCTTGGCCGTCGTTGCCGCCGTCGAGGTGGTCGACGTAGATATACATGTCGAGCCCCTTCGGGTACTGGGGCGCCTTCATGTGGATGTGCCACAGAGGCGCCGTGAACGCGAACCCAAGGGGCACGAGCGCGAGCACGAGGATGATGCGCCCCGCGGGCCTGAGCGGCTGGCCGAGGTAGTCGTAGAAGCGGTCGAGCATGAATTTCGCCATGATAGGTTCACTCCGGTCGGTCAGATCACGTCACTGCGGCTGAAGACGACGCCTGCGAGGGCGCCGGCGACGATGCCCACGAGCGCCGGCCACACCACGCCGAAGACAAAGAGCCAGGTGGCGCCGAGGCTCGTCGCCAGGTAGTAGCCGACCGGGCCCAACACGCCGAGGTCGGGCTCCGCGGCGCCGAGGAGGGCGAGCCGCGAGGCCTCGACGGGGTTGGCGCCGGCCAGCGCGAAGACGAGCTGGGGCGGCATGCGCCACTGGAGCATGGCGCCCGCGAGGGCGAAGTCGAGGAGGGCGACCGAGGCGAGCCAGATGATGAGCACCGCGATGGCGGCCTTGGCCTGGCTCTGGGCGAGGGTCGTGACGAGGAGCCCCACGCCGACGAAGGCCAGGATGAGGGTCGCGCTGCAGGCGAGCGTGCGGCCCAGGAAACCCCAAGGGATCACCTGGCCTTGGGCGATGTTGGCGAACAGGGCGACCAGGAGCGTGATGGCGACGAGGGGCAAGAGCAGCATCGCCAAGCGCACGACGCCGACCGCGAGGAAGTAGTCCCAGCGCGAGATGGGCTGCGCCAAGATGAGCTCCAAAGCGCCGCTGTGGCGGGCCCCGTTGATGACCTGGCCGGTGCCGGACAGCGCGAGCAGCGGCAGGAGCAGCACCAGCGCGTGGGCGAAGCTCAGCAGCACGCGGCCGGTGCCCGTGAACGCGAGGACCTGGCTCTCGCGCAGGCCGACCAAGATGAAGGTGCCGGCGAGCAGCCCGTAGACGACCACGGTGAAGATGAGCCAGCGCGAGCGCAGGACCTCCGCGAGCTCAAGGCGCGCGACCGCGCGGAAGCCGAGGGCGCTCACGGGTGGCCTCCCGCGTCGGGAGCGGGCTGAGCGGCGCCGCGCTCGCCGCCGGAGCCGAGACGATGGCGCGCGACGAGCAGCGTCAGCGCCTCGATCTCGGTCATCGCGTTGGGGGTGCCCAGCGGCACGGCCAGCAGGCCGTACCCCATCGGCGTGGGCTGCTGCTCGACGAAGGCGACCTCGTCCTGGGCGAGCCAGGCGTCGCCTGCACCCGCGTGGAAGTAGACCCCTGTGACGGCGCCCCCGTGCTGGCGCCAGGTGAAGAGGCAGCCTGGGTCGTCGAAGACGTGCAGATCCCCGTGGCTGTCGCGGAGCTGCGCGGCAAAGCGCGGCTCGCCGACGTGCATGGCACACTCAGAGCAGACGGCGCGGTCCCAGGGGATCGGCGCGGGCCCCGCGGCCGGGGCCCCCGGCGCCAGGGCGAGCAGCGCCGCGGCGGCACCGCCGATGAGGATGAGCATAGCCGCGACGACGAGCGCGGCATCTTGGCGGCGCGACCTCATCCAGACACCTCCGGGCGCTTCGCGTCGGGCGCCTCCGCGCCGAGGCGCTCGAAGTCGCGAACGACCAAGTTCAGCAGCCGCGCGCCGAAGTGCGCGAGCAGGGGCGGAAGCGTCGCGAGCTTGTCGGGTCGGTCGACCACCTTCACCCACCAGCCCGGCGCGCCGCTTCGGAAGCCGCTGGCGGCGAACCAGGCGGCGTCCCCGTCGTGGCCTTCGACCAGCACCTCGATGACGCTCTGCTCGCGGTCGGCGAGATAGCGCGCGGCGGGGCCATCGTAAGCGACCTCGCCCTCGCGCAGGGCGAGGACGTGCCCGACGAGGTGGCGGATCTCCTCGATGCGGTGCGAGGTGAGCAGGAGCGTGGCGTCGCCCCGGCGCTCCGAAAAGACCTCGAAGAAGCGCCCGCGCGCCTGGGCGTCGAGGCTGGCGGTGGGCTCGTCCATCAGCAGCAGCTCGGCCCGCGACGCGAGCGCCAGCGCGATGAGCACCTTCTGCTTGGTCCCACCGGAGGGCGTCCTGAAGCTCTGCTTCGCGACCGCGGCCAGGTCGAGCTCGAGCTCGCTCGCCACGGTCGCGACGTCCGGGGATGGGACGCCGCGGACGTCGCAGATCGCCCGCACCAGGTCGCCGACCGGCGCGGCGAGCTGGGGCGCGATCTGCGGGACGTACGCTATGCGGCGCATGAACCTCGTGGGGACGCGCTCGCGCGGCTCGCCGTCGAGGCGGACGTGGCCCGTGTGCGAGATGAGCCCCATGATCGCGCGCGTCAGGGTCGACTTCCCCGACCCGTT
>CAZNZH010000832.1:0-2714 GCA_964577445.1 uncultured Myxococcales bacterium | reverse complement strand
CCCGCGACGGCGGCTCGCGCGACGGGCCGGCGCCGCCGCGCCGCGGAGTCAGTGACGGCCCGCCGCGCGGGCGTGGGCCGGGTCCCGGCAAGGGCGGCTCAGGCCGCGGCTGATCCTCGGCCCGCCCGCGCTGTCAGGGCGCGGCGCCCACGGCGCGGCTGGCGCGCTCGCAGGTCGGCGCCATCGTGGTCCACGTCGGCAAGCCGCGGGAGAGATCGCACAAGCGCGCCACGGCGGCCTCCGCGCCCACGATGAGCGGGGGCCCGGTGCCGCCGAGGTCGTAGAGCAGGCCGCTGGCGTCGGAAAAAGCGGGCTGGTAGTCGCCCGCGACGGCGCTGCCTGCGCTGCCATAGACCGAGCCCGTCAGCTCCGAGCCGTCGCGTGCGTCCAGCACGACGACCCGCCCGGCCATCTGCAACGCCAAGGCGTCGCCGCCGGGAGCGAAGGTCGCCCGACCGATCCAGCCGCTGAAGGGGCCGACGTCGACGCTCCGCTCGCCGGTGGCCAGCTCCCACAGGTGCAGGCGATGGCCGGCAGCGCTCGTCAGCGCGACACGGCCGCCCTCGGGCGAGATCGCCAAGAGGCGCTCGCCGCCCAGGTCCGCCAGCTTCTCGCCGCCGTCCGTCGCGCGCAGTTGAAACCCTGCCGATTCGCAGCCGACCACGGTGCGCGTGCCGGAGGCGTCGGTCGCGGCGACCAGCGCGTCGCCGCAGCCCAGATCGGCCGCCGAGAACACGCCGGCGGATGCGCCCTCCGGCGATCTCCACACATGCACCAGCCCGTCCGCGTGCCTGACCGTGGCGAAGTAGGCGACGATGGGGCGCCCCGGGGGGCCGGTCGCGACGCCTTCGAGGGAGAGGATGCGCTTGCCGGTGGCGACCTCGAAGAGCGCTGAGCCCTGGCCATCCTCGAGCGGCGCCAGGACGCGGCCGGCCACGGCGTCGAGCCGCAAGGCGCCCAGCGGGCCTCTGGCGCCTGTGAGCTCGGCGATCTTGCCGCCGTGGAGGCCGTCCCGCAGCGTCAGGGTCCCCGCGCCTGCGTCGCCGCCCTCGATGAGGTGCGCCGCATCCAAAAAGCGGGCGGGGCAGCTCAGCGGCGTGCGCGCCTCGCCGGCGGCGAGGTCCCAGAACACGCCCGATCCGTCCGCCGCGCAGCCCACGAAGGCCTGGCCGCCCGGCGAGACGATGACCGCGTCGGCCGCGGCCGGGACCAGCACGGTGTGGGTGGCCTCGCCTGGCTCGAGGTCCCAGACCTCCAGCGGCCCGTGCTCGCGCCACAGCAGCGCCTGCTTGCCGCCGCGCATCAGCCGCACCGCGTCCATGGCCTGGGAAAGCCGGATGGCGCGGGCCAACCGAGCGTCCGGGCCCTCGAAGATGCGCAGGCGCCGGTCCTTGCCGACGCTGACCGCCCGCGACGACTCGGGGTCGAAGCTGACGCCCAGGACCCGCTCGTACAGGCGCTCGGGAGGCCACGCGCCGTCGCCATCATGTAGCCGGACCACCCCCGCGGAGTCGACCTCGAGCACGCGACTCGTCTGGTCGCCCAGGGCGGCGAGGGTGGCCGCGCCGGGGTTGCGCAGCACGGCCATGGTCTTCGAGTCCGGCAGCCCGATGAGCTCGACCTGATCGCGCCCGGTGCGGACCAGGAGGCGCGTCCCCTCGCGCGACGCGCCCACCAGCTCGCCGCTGAACCTGAACCGACGCGCCGCCCGATTCCACACGACCACGGCCGGCCCGGGCTCGTCGTCGCGCCCGGCCGCGCAGCTCGCCATCGCGTAGTCGCCGGCGTACCGCAGCCGCTCCCAGCCCGAACAGTCGCGCACGGTCGTGGCCTTTCCGCGCAGCACGTTCCACAAGACCAGCCGCGACACCGTGCGCCCGGCGTCGTCCTCCGCCTCCACGGCGTAGACCGCCCGCACGCCGCTCGGCGTCAGCGCCGCCGGCCCGAGGGTGCCCAGGTTGCCCCGCTCCTTGTCGTCACCCGAGCCGATGACGATGCGCCGAACGGAGCCATCATCGCGCAGCGCCGTCACCGCCCGCCCGTTGTCGTCGGGGATGGCGGCGAGATAGGTGCCGGACGGCGCCTTCCACGAGTGGGCCAGCTCGCCGGTCGCGACCGCCCACACCCCGACCGCGCCGAGCTCGTCCAGGGTCACCAGCCACTCGCCGCCGTTGGAGAGGCGCGCGGTGGTTACCCCGGGCGCTGAGAAACGCACCGCCGCCGTCTGCCCGTCGAGCACCCACGCGGTGCCGTCCATGGTCTGGGCGAGCGCGACGCGCCCCTCACCCGCAAACCCCATCACCACCGCCGGTGACGGACCCAGCTCGACCCGCACCCCGCCGTCCGGTCGGGCCTCGCCGAAGAGCATCACCGCGCCGTCGCCGAAACCCACCAGCCCCCGCTGACCGTCCGCCGCCAGCGCCGCCGCGGACGGGCGCGGCGACGCGTCGCTGGCCGGCGCCCACAGGACGCGCGTGGCGTGGGTGGCCCGCTCGGTGGCCAGCAGCGCTCGCAGCGCCGCGGGCGACGGCGCCTCACCGGCGGCGCGTGCCTTCGCCGCGGAGGCGACGACCGTGGCGATGGCGTCTCGCTCGCGCCCGGGTGTCTCGGCCAACGACAGCGCCCGCGCCTGCTCGGCCGCGTCACGGTCCCGCTCGGCGAGCTCGCGCGCCGCCTCCGCCGCCAGCCTCGCCGCGATCGCCCGCTGCCGCGCC
>CAZNZH010000831.1:0-2716 GCA_964577445.1 uncultured Myxococcales bacterium | reverse complement strand
CCCAGCCGCGCCGCCGGGGGAAGCCTCGAACGCGCGGCCGCGAGACCGGGCGCGGTCCGACGGGTCAGGGCTTGCACCCGGCGGTGACCGTGGGGCCGATGGCCCCCGAGAGCCCGGTCTTCCCGGCGTTGCCGGTGCTCCCGCCTCCCACGCCGGGCGTCGGAGCGCCCACCATGGTGTTGCTGCCGCAGGTGGGGTTGGAGCCTGTCACCAGGTAGATCCCGAAGCTCGGCCCGCCGCCGCCGCCGCCGCCGTAGCCGCCGCGGCCGCCCTTGCCGCCCTTGCCGCCCCAGCCGCCGTCGCCCGCGGTGCCGTAGCCGTGGCCCTTCTCGCCACCGTAGCCGGACTTACCGCCCAGCCCCGCTTTGCCACCAGCGCCGCCGTTGCCACCCGCGGCCAAGACCATCGTGTTCCCCGTGATCGTGGGGCCGCCCCCGGCCACGAACACGCCGAAGCTGCCCCCGCCGCCGGTGCCGCCCCGCCCGCCGGTGCCCGCGCACCCGCCCGAGCCGCCGCCACCACCGCCGCCACCGTGGCTGTGCTCGCAGGCGATGCCGAAGATGACGCAGTCGCCGGTCTCTTTGCCGCCGCCGCCACCGCCCGCGCCACCCGCGCCGCCGCCGTTGGTCCCGTTGGTCCCGTCGCCGCCTGAGCTCGCCACCCAGAAGCCCAGCGCGTTGACGAAGCCGTCGGCGTCGCCGGCCGCGCCGTTGTCGCCCACAGAGCCATCCGCGCCGGGCTGCCCCAGCGCGCCGGCGTTCTTCTTGCTGCCGGCTGCGCCTCCTGGCGCGCCCGCAGGGGCTGGTTCACCCGCGGTCGCCTTCTTTTCGCTCGCGAATAGCGGGCTATCTCCCCAACCGGCCTTGCCGCCGCGACCTCCCGCGGAGTTGATGCCGTTCGGGCAGACGTTGTCGCCGCCCTGCCCGCCCAGGACGTCCACCTCGGGTTTCCAGTAGTTCTCTGGCCCGCCCGTGCCGCCCGGCGCGCCGTCGACACCATCGGAGCCGGACTCGCCGGCGACCCCGTCCTGGCCGGCGCCGCCCGCGCCGGGCTCGAACCGGTTGGCGACGATCTCCAACGCGGGCGAGCAGTTGCGGATCCACATCGCCTGGGCCGAGCCGCCCGGCGCTGGGTTGTTGACCGTGCGCGCGATGACGCCGCTGAGGCGCGTCGACTCGGTGATCCCGTCGGCCACGATCGCCCGAATCGCCCCCGACGGCTCCAGCGCGTCACCCAGGACGACGCTCTTGTACTTCACCGGGTCGCGCTGCCACGTCGCGCCGTCGTATCCGCCCGCCACGTGCACGCCCGCCCGCAGTTTCACCTGCCCGATGTAGGTCCCCGCGGCGATGATGACCACCTTCTTCGGCACCTGCATATCCGCGAAATCAATGGCTTTTTGAATAGTTCTGAACGGGAAGTCCGGGGTCCCTTCGTCGTTGTCGGTGTCGGTCCCGGCAGGCGACACAAAGACGGAGCGCCCCCAGGTGCCGTCGATGCCGTCGCAGTCGGTGTCGGCGAGGGAGGCGTCCGGGAGATCTTCGCCGGGCGCGAAGCTACACGGATACTCGCAGCCGTCGGCCGCGCCGCCGGAGAGGTCGCTCCACCCGGCCTCGCAGGGCCCCATGGCGCACTTGCCGGACTGGCAGAGCGGGACGGCGTGGTCGTACTCGCAGACGTTTCCGCAGCTCCCGCAGTTGTTCGGATCGACCAGGGTGTCGACCTCGGTGCCGCACTCGCACGAGTCGCTGTCGGGGTAGCACTGCTTGCCCAGCAGAAACCCGGTCTCGTCCTTCATCTCGACGCACGAGAAGTCGAAGGGGCAGTCCGCCGCGCTCGCGCAGCGCTCGACGCAGAAGTTCTTGCCGCCCACGTCCGCACACAGCGCCCCCGGGACGCCGCAATCCTGAAACGTGTTGGGATGAAAGCAGGTCTTGATGCACCCGACCGCGTCGAGCGGGACGCACAAGAAGACGAGGCCGGCTGGCGAGGGCTGGCCCTGGCACCCGTAGCCCTTGGGGCAATCCTGCTGGCAGGTCTGCGAGCAGACGCCAGCGGTTCCGGCCTCGGCGCCGACGCAGTAGCCGGAGAAGCACTCCGAGGCGACCGTGCACGGCCAGCCGAAGGTACCCGACCCGCCTGTGTCGGTGGGCGGCGGCCCCTCGTCTTCGATGATCGCGTCGGGGAGCGTGGTCACGGTGTCGGACGAGCCCGTGATGTCGGGATCCGTCACCGCGTCCTCCTTCACCGGCAGGTCGAAGCCGCCCGCCCCGTCGGCGTGGGTCAGGCCGGGTCCGGCGCCGTCGTCGCAGGCCACCGCGAAACCGGCCGCCAGCGCGAGAATCAGGAGCGTGGTGCGTGAAGAACCCATACGGTGTCATGCCCTCCGGTGGCCCGGGAGTATAGCAGGCCGGCCGGCTCGATGCGCGCGGGAAGCGCATACGCGCCCGACAGGGTGCACCCCGCACGCGTTGACGTCGCCGGCGCCGAGCGGCACCGTGTGGTCGCGGAGTCTCCCAGCCCGGACGGCTCCCCGCCGGAGGCCTCGATGCGCACCGCCGCCCTTGCCGCCACGCTCGCCGCGCTCTGCCTGAGCACCCCGGCCCACGCCAAGGACATGAACGGCAAGCTCGGCGTCGGCCTGGAGCAATCCCTCGGCGGCGTCACCGGGCTCGCGCTGCGTTATTGGCCCGGCGCCGCCTTCGGGATCGTCAGC
>CAZNZH010000830.1:0-2720 GCA_964577445.1 uncultured Myxococcales bacterium | reverse complement strand
ATGCCGAAGAGGCCGCGTATCCAGACGATCACGCTGATGGCGACGGCCAGGGCCAGGACGGTGATGACCGAGCGCGCGGCCCGCTCCGAGCGAGCGCCCAGCACGATGACCCCGCCGCCGGCCACCGCCGGGCCCAGCAGACCCGCCATGGACACCAGCGGGCGCGCGAAGAAGCCGCCCGCGGTGTGAAACGCGACGCCGCCCAGGTCCGTGTAGAGCTCGAGCCGTGAAAACGAGCCGCCGAGCACGATGGCGGCGAGGCCGTGTCCCATCTCGTGGGCCCAGGTCGCCATCAGCGCGAAGGGATAGAGCACGTAGCGGCCCCACGGCTGGATGAAGTGGAGCGCGACGGAGACGGCGGCGGCCAGCAGAAACGCGGCCATCAGCCGGTCTCGACCCGACCTCGCCGGGCGGGTGGTGGCGGTGGCGGGCGTGCTCATGGGGCTCCCACGGCCGGGCGGGCGGTGGGGGCGGGGTGGCATCGCGCCCGAGGCGCGCGGCGATCCCGCGCGGCGACCCGCGACGCCGTGATGAGGGCGGCGCGGCTCACGTCGAGACCGCGAACTCGGCGACGAGCTGACGCGAGACGGCCAGCCACTCGGCTTTTTGGGGGCCGGAGGCCGAGATCGGGAGCTGCGCCACGCCGATGAGGCGCCGCATGATCTCGGCGCCCGCGAACCCGCCGGCCAGGGCCCCGTCGAAGCCGGGGGGCACGTCGTAGCCGTCGTCGACGGCCGCGAAGGCGTCGTCGGGGCTGTCGCCGGCCAGGATCGCGTGCGCTACCATCACACCCACGTCGAATTCGGGAGGGCCGACGAAGCACAACTCCGGGTCGATGATGCGTATGCCGTGCGCGGTGCGAAGCCAGCTCCCGGGATAGAACTCCCCGTGCAGGAGGCTGGTGCCGGTGCCGAGATAGCGCTGGCCCAGCAGGCGCACCGCGTCCGTGTAGAGCGGGTCCTTGCGGATGCGGGCGGCCTGCGACGCGAGCCCCGGCGTCAGGGCGTCGAGGTCGATGAGATCGGTCGGTCGCAGCGGCCGGTCGAAGATGAGCCCGTGGTTCAGCTCGCGCATCGCCCGGTTTTCCAGCAGCGGGTCCGGGTCGCTGATGGGCATCGCGTGCAGGTGGGACAGCCACGCCAGCAACGCCGCGCGCTCGACGGCGTTGATGCGTACGCCGCGGTAGACGTTCATCATGTCGCTCGCCGCGCCCAAGTCCTCGAGCACGATCAGGCGCGCGTCGCGGTCGACGCCTATGAGCTCAGGCATCGCCTCGTGGATCGGCGCCTCCGACGCCACGGTGCGGTAAAACGCCGCCTCCACCAGCGTCCGCTCGGCCGGCGCCGGGATGTGCGGGTACTTCTCCACGTAAGCGCGGCTCTGCTTGACGATGAAGCTGCGCCGCGCGGTCGTGACCCGCAGCGTCATGTTCATGTTGCCGTCGCCAGCGCTCGCCAGCCGCACGATCGGCTCGTCAGCGCCCAGCCAGCCGCGGGGCCGCAGCCACGCCTCCAGCGCTCGGGGGGCCTTGGGGTCCAACTGAAACTCAGACGGGGGAGAGTTCTGCATCCCCGGATACTACTCGCAGCACCCGGCCGTAGACCAGATGGCCGCCGTTCAGTGACCCGCGCCCGCGGGTGGCCGCGGCGGCCTCTCGGCCTGCTGCCCAGCCATCGCATGGGGCGCGCGCCGTCAGAGGAGATGGCGACACCTTCTGAGGAGCGCCAGCCCGAGATCGGGTCTCTCCATCGCGACAGGGGGCTTGAAGGGCCGGTGACGGGGCGCAGCTTTGCGGGCACCATGGCGGCGCACCCGCCGCGTAGGAGAGCCCCATGCAAGTCCGCGAGCCCACCATCGGCGACGTCATCGGCGAGCGCTACCTCATCGAGCAGGTGCTCGGCCGCGGCGGCTTCGGCGTGGTGTACCGGGCGCGGCACCTCCCGATGGACCGGCCCGTCGCGCTGAAGGTGTTGCTGACGACCTACGCGGCGGCCGAGCCGTCGGCGGTCGAGCGGTTTCGGCGTGAGGCGCGGATCGCGGCGTCGCTCGCCTACCCGAACACGGTGCGGCTCTTTGACTACGGCGAGACCGCGGCCGGGGTCTTCTACATCGCGATGGAGCTGCTGCATGGGCGCACGCTGACCACGATGCTTCAGACCGAGGGGCCGCTTCAGCCGGCCCGCGCGATTCACATCGTCAACCAGGCGCTCTACGCGCTGATGGAGGCGCACGCCCACGGCATCGTTCATCGCGACATCAAGCCGGATAACCTCATGCTCGCGCCGCTGGCCTACGACCCGGATCACGTCAAGGTCATGGACTTCGGCATCGCCAAGATGGTCAGCGATGAGCATGAGTCGGAGATCACGCGGGCGGGGCTGACCCTTGGGACGCCGCGCTACATGCCGGTCGAGCAGATCCGCGGCGAGCAGCTCACCGCGGCGACGGATCTCTACGCGGTCGGGCTGGTGCTGTGCGAGATGCTCACGGGGCGGCACGTCCACGAGGGCAACGTCGCCATGGACCTGGTGATGGCGATCTTGGAGGGGCCGACGCTGTCGATGGCGGCGCACACCAAGGTCCCGGCGGGGCTGCGGGCCGTCATCGAGCGGGCGGCGGCCAAGGACGCGGCGGACCGGTTCAGCACGGCGCGCGAGTTTCTGTCGGCGCTGGCACCCTGGAGCGTCGACGCCGCGGCGGCGAGCGGCGGGCTCGAGAAG
>CAZNZH010000829.1:0-2722 GCA_964577445.1 uncultured Myxococcales bacterium | reverse complement strand
CCATGCGCTTTGACGTGGTGGCGCATCCGTCCGCCGCGGGCGAGGCGTACATCCGGATTTACAGCCGCGAGCCGCTCAAGCTCACCGCCATCCTCCCCGTGGTCGACAACTTCGGCGTCGTCGTGCTCGAGCAGGCCTCGGTCAGAGTGCCCGTGATCGAGGCGCCAGCGCTGACCGTGAGCACCTTGCGTGTCGAGCGCGGCGAGCACGACCTCGTGGCGCAGAGGGTGGACTTGATCGACGGCCTGCTCGCGGTGTTTCGGCGCCAGATGCGCAGCGACCGCCTCAACCGGCTGCTGCTGGTCGCCCGCATCTCATGGCGCGAGGTCGACGTGGTACGCGCCTTCGCCCACTACAGCCGCCTGCTCGGCCACCAGCTCGACGCCGAGACGGTGCAGAAGGTGCTCAGCACCCACAACGTCTTCGTCGAGACGACGATGCGGCTCTTCCGGATGCGCTTCGATCCCGACCTGCGCCTGGACGACGACCGGCGCGCCCTCAGCGTCGAGACGCTCACCGACACCCTCGCGCGCTACCTCCAGAACGTGAAGTCCTTCGAGGAGGACCGCGTTCTGCGGATCTTTCTCAACCTGTGTGAGTCGACGACCCGCACCAGCTTCTACCGGCACGAGCCGGACGACGAACACTCGATCGTCTTGAAGTTCGACTGCGCGCGGATCGGCGAGATGCCGGAGCCGCGACCGATGGCGGAGATCTATGTCCACCACGCGCAGGTCGAGGGCGTGCACCTGCGCGGCGGACGCGTGGCCCGCGGTGGGATCCGCTGGTCGGACCGGCTCGACGACTACCGCTCGGAGGTGCTGGGCTTGATGGCGACCCAGATGCTCAAGAACACGCTCATCGTCCCGGTGGGGGCCAAGGGCGGCTTCGTGCTCAAGGACCCGGTCGAGGACCCGAACGAGGCCCGCGCCCGCGCCGACGCGCTGTATCGCGTGTTCATCCGGGGGCTGCTGTCGGTCACGGACAATCGCGTGGGTGGGCATGTGGTCCCGCCGGAGCGCGTGCTGCGCTACGACGGCGACGATCCGTACCTGGTGGTGGCCGCCGACAAGGGCACCGCGCATCTGTCCGACACGGCGAACGCCATCGCGGCGGAGTTCGGGTTCTGGCTGGGCGACGCCTTCGCGTCGGGCGGCTCGGTGGGATACGACCACAAGAGCAAGGGGATCACCGCGCGGGGTGCGTGGGTCTCGGTGCGGCGCCACTTCCGCGAGATCGGCGTCGACCCCGAGCGCGACCCCATCACGGTGGCCGGCATCGGCGACATGAGCGGCGACGTCTTCGGCAATGGGATGCTGCGCTCGCGGTCGATGAAGCTGGTGGCGGCGTTCAATCACCGCCACATATTCTTGGACCCGACGCCGGACCCCGCCCTCTCGTTTGCCGAGCGGCGGCGACTGTTCGACCTCGGCCGCTCCAACTGGACCGACTACGACGCGGGGGCGATCTCCGCGGGCGGCGGCGTGTTCGACCGCGGTGACAAGACGATCGCGCTGTCGCCCGAGGTGCGCGAGCTGCTCGACACGCCGCTTGCGAGCACCGGCGGCGAAGAGCTCATCCGGCTGATCCTGCGCGCGGACGTGGACTTGCTCTGGAACGGCGGCATCGGCACCTACGTGAAGGCGTCGACGGAGACCGACCAGGACGTCGCGGACAAGACCAACGACCGGGTGCGCGTCGATGGAGCCGACCTGCGTTGCCGCGTGTTCGGCGAGGGCGGCAACCTCGGCATCACGATGAAGGGGCGCGTCGAGTACGCGGCCCGCGGCGGGCGCATCAACCTGGACGCCATCGACAACTCCGGCGGCGTCGACCTGTCGGACCACGAGGTGAACCTCAAGATCCTGCTCCAGCCGGAGGTGCAGAGCGGGCGCCTGGACCGGGAGGCGCGCAACACCCTGCTGCGCGACGTAGGCGATGAGGTCTGCGACAAGGTGCTGGCCAACAACTTCGGGCAGTCCCTCGGCATAAGCCTCGACTTCGTGCGCAGTCAGAGCGACGCGTTCGCCTTCGCCCACGCGACCGAGCGGCTGCGCGATCGCTTCGGTTTTTCGCGCCGGCGCGAACACCTGCCCAGCGGGGTCGACGCGGTGGCGAGCCGCCAGGAGCGCCGCCTGGGCTTCTATCGACCCGAGCTCGCGAAGCTCACCAGCTACTCGAAGATGCTGGCCTTCGACGCGATCTCGGCCCACCCGCTGGGGACCCGCGAGGAGGCGCGGCCGTGGCTGGACGACTACTTCCCGGCGCGCGTGGTCGCCGAGCACTCGGCCGCCATCGACGCCCACATGCTCTACGACGCCATCGCCGCGACGGTGCAGGTCAACCACATCGTGCACCACGCCGGGCTGACCTTCTTCCCCCGGATGATGGCCGCGACCGACCGGAGCGCGCCGGACGTGGCCGTGGCGTGGCTGATGGCCGAGGACTACCTGGGCGCGCGCGATCTCCGCCGCGAGATCTTGGCCGGCTCACCGCTGAGCGCGAGCGCCGAATACTATGCCCTGATCGCGGTCGAGGACGCGCTGGCGCGGACGGGGCGCTGGTTTCTCGACACACGCCCGGAGCGGCTGTCCCTGGGCGTTCACACGCAACTGCGCTCGTGGGCCGCCATCGTCGAGCGCATCCAGAGCCGCACCCGAAAGGTGCTGCCTGCCGAGGCCTGTAGCCAGCTTGACGAAGAGACGCAGCACGGCGTCGCCAT
>CAZNZH010000828.1:0-2730 GCA_964577445.1 uncultured Myxococcales bacterium | reverse complement strand
ACCGAGAAGCTGCTGCTTTACGGCGGCGCCATCCACCTCGCCGGCGCCGTGAAGGCCCGTCGCGCGTCGCGGCACGCCACCAGCGACTGGATGGCGATGGAAAAAGAGCGCGGCATCTCGGTGACCTCGTCGGTCATGCAGTTCGAGTACGACAGCTACTGCATCAACATCCTCGACACCCCCGGCCACCAGGACTTCAGCGAGGACACCTACCGCACCCTGGCCGCCGCCGACGCCGCCGTGATGCTCATCGACGCCGCCAAGGGCGTGGAGCCGCAGACCGAGAAGCTCTTTCGGGTCTGTAAGCTGCGCGGCATCCCGATCTTCACCTTCGTCAACAAGATGGACCGCTACGGCCGCGACCCGCTCGACCTGATGGAGGAGCTGGAGACGCACCTGGGCATGCCGGCCTGCCCGATGAACTGGCCGATCTTCGACGGCGCCCGCTTCGTCGGCGTCTTCGAGCGCAAGACGCGCGAGATCCACCTCTTTGACGCCGAGGATCACGGCTCGACGGCCATCGGCGCGAAGGTGGTCGCCTACGACGACCGGGCGTCGCTGCTCACCGAGCGCGCGGCGACGCGCTTGCAGGATGATCTCGAGCTCTTGGACGTCGCTGGCGACCGCTACGACCCCGAGCGCGTCATGTCCGGCGAGCTGTCGCCGATGTTCTTCGGCTCCGCCCTCACCAACTTCGGCGTCGAGCCCTTCCTCAAGTCCTTCCTGCGGATGGCGCCCGCACCCGCGCCGCGGCAGAGCGACCACGGCGTCGTCCACGCGACCGACCCCTTCTTCTCCGGCTTCGTCTTCAAGATTCAGGCGAACATGGACAGCTCACACCGCGACCGCATCGCGTTTCTGCGGGTGTGCTCCGGGCGCTTCGTGAAGGGGATGGAGGCGCGCCACGTCCGGCTGGGCAAGGAGATGCGGCTCAAGAACCCCTCGTCGTTCATGGCGCGGGAGCGCACCAGCATCGAAGAGGCCTTCGCCGGCGACATCATCGGGCTCTACGATCCGGGCGTGTTCCGCATCGGCGACACGCTGACCACCGGCCAGGACGTCGCCTTCGAGGGCATCCCGCACTTCTCCCCGGAGCTGTTTCGCCGCATCCGCATCGGCGATCCGCTCCGCCGCAAGCAACTGGTGAAGGGCATCGAGCAGCTCGCGGAGGAAGGCGCCATTCAGATCTTCTCCGACTACATCACCGAGCAGGTCGACATCATCGGCGCCGTCGGCACCTTGCAGTTCGACGTGCTCGCGCACCGCCTGCGCGACGAGTATAGCGTGGAAGCGATCATGGAGAGCCTCCCCTTCACGGTCTGCCGCTGGGTGGTCGGCGAGGGCTTCGACCCGAAGACGTTCAGGCGCGGGCAGGGAAATATCTGCGCGCGCGACCGCGACGGACACCCCGTCGTGCTCTTCTCGAGCGCGTGGGCCATCGGGTGGGCCGTCGAAAACAACCCCGGCTTTGAGCTGCGCCCGGTCTCGCCCTTGGCGGATTTCGCAGGCAAGCTGTGACCCGACTCGGAGAACGCACGATGGACGACAAGAAGCCAGCGATGGCCCGGTGGGCCAGCGGGACCAGCGACGAGAGCCTCTCGCGGGCCGTGAACGACCAAGCGAAGCTGGTCAAGGGCCGCATGAACGCCGGCAACATCTCGACCCGCTACACCGCGGCGGGGCTGCTGACCAGCCACTACGACCAGCTACGCCACCAGCGCGCCGACCTGGATTACCGCGAGTGGAACGCCGACACGGGCTTCTGGGGCATCGACCGCCGCCCGACGGGGCCCGGCATGCCCGCCGAGGGCACGCGCCACCGCGGCCCGGCGCGCAGGCGCATCATCGACGGGTTTTAGCAGCCCGACCCGACGCGTCGGGTGCTGCGCGACCCGCTCATCGGCCACCCGCCTCACCCGCTCTCAGCAGGCGTGTGCGGCGCGTGAGGCTGCGAGCGCGCCGTGGGGCTCGCCGGCGATCAGCATCAGCCTCGCCTCGTCGCGCGCGACGACGGCGAAGTTGCCCGGCAGCGGGAACGCCGCCTCGCCAGCCGCCAGCAGCGCCTCGCCGACGTAGACCTGGCCCTGCACGACGTACAGAAACCCGCGCCAGCCCTCGGGGATGGTGGCCAGGTGGATGGCCGCGGGCTTCATCGCGATGTCGTGGTAGCGGACGCTGCTCATCAGCGCCAGGGGCGAGCCCGGGCCGATGACGGTCGTGATCGAGACCCCGTCCGCCGCGCGGCGAGGCAGCTCGGCGGCGGTCACGTGCTGGTAGGCCGGCGCGACGTCTCGGAGGCGGCGGGGCAAATTGACCCACAACTGAAGGCCGTGGCTGAGCGCGCGCGGGTGCGGCACGTCAGAGCAGCGGCTGCCCGACCCCGCGGTGAAGCACTGCACGCCGCCGGCGGCGACCAGCTCGTCGTTGCCGAGGCTGTCGCGGTGGTGAAAGTGGCCGCGGAGCACGTAGGTCACCGCCTCAAAGCCGCGGTTCGGGACGCCGGGGAAGCCGGTCGCCTGCTCGACCCGCAGATCGTCGAGCACGACGAAGGGGTCGAGCTGCCGCAGGCTGAGCGTCGGGAAGAGCCGGCGAACGCGCGCGCCCAGGCCTTCGTCAAAGACGACCGCGGGGAGGACGGGCGGGCGCGCCGAGGGCCGGGGGCCGAGTGGCAGGAGCGTCATCGCTTCAACCTTGTGCAGAGGGTCTGGCCAGACGGGTGGCCGAACCGGG
>CAZNZH010000827.1:0-2735 GCA_964577445.1 uncultured Myxococcales bacterium | reverse complement strand
CTCGCGTTCATCTACCACTACACCAAGATCAACCGGCGCCCGCCCGCGCAAGTCGACATCCAGCGCTGCTTCGAGGTCACGCCGCCGACCGTGCATCAGATGCTGCTCACGCTAGAGAGCCGGGGACTCCTCGCAAGGACGCCCGGAGCCGCGCGAGCCATCGAAGTCCTCGTCTCCCGCGACGACCTCCCGCCGCTTGACTGACCGGCAGGACCGCGAAGCCGCCCCACAGCGCCAACGGCGGCGACGCCTCTCTCTGGGACCAGGCCATCTGGGACCAGAGCGTCTGGGGGCCGTGATGGCCGGGATCCGAACGCGAATCGAAGGCTCGCGTCGTGGTTGCGGGTCTTCGACGGCACGAGCTGGCTCGCGATCGTCGACGCCTACAGCAAGAGCCCATCCGAGCCGGGTTGGAAGCTTGGCGGACCCGGTCGGATTGCGGAAGGACGCCGCCGCGGACAGCGCTCGTAGCGCCAGATGCGCCGGCCGGCGTGTCGCCACGGCCGAAGCAACAGCCCGTCGCAGCCCCCACGGCCCCCCGGCCGACCTGCGGGACGACGGCGCCAACGCCTGAACAGGAGGTGGGCTCGGGAGCCGATCCTCCCGTACCCACCCACACGGAAATCGCCCTCCGCACCCGGCGCCCGACCGACCGCCCACGCAGATTCGAGGAGGGCTGGTGTCCGAGTGGCGACCGCTTGCTCCGGCCTCTAAAGCGGCGAGCGCGGCTGCCGGTGCGATGTGCGCGCGTAGCCCGCCTCGCGACTATTCGGCGAACAGCTCGTCGATGGAGGCTGCGTCGATGCCGATGTCGCCGCGTTGCTCCAGTACATATTGCATGAACAGCACGAACGCCGACAAGCCCCTGTCCCCTTGTTTGAGGGCCGCGACGACCGCTGAGGTCAGCTCGGGGAGCCGTGCTTTGAAGTCGGGGTCGCGGCTGTGTTTCAGTGCTCTGAGGACCAATCCCAGGACCGGGTGGAACCGGAGTTCGGAGCCGTCGGTTCGCTTGAGGTCGTTGAGGACGAAGGTGAAGCTCGGCAGGTAATCCGCGACGCAGGCCAAGATCTCGGGCGGAAGATCGATCAGACCCTGAAGACCTCGCGAGGCCTTCCAGCCGCGCTCACCGTGGTACAGCACGATGGGGACGATGGCGGGCAGTCCCATGACGCGGTGCTCGCGTTCCTCCCAGACACGATCCCACACCGCGGCCAGGTAGAGCAGCAGCCGCAGCGGCATCATCGGGTCGACCGAGCTCTGGTGCTCAAAGAGGACGCAGACGTAGGAGGCCTCGGACGGGCCGTCCGCTTCAGCGGGGTGGGTGAACGGCACTCGGTACAAGAGGTCGGCGTAGCGCTTCCGCATCAGCGGAGGGACCATCGCGCCCGACTGAAGAGCGGCCCGCCCGAGATCGAGCCGATCCACCAAATCCCTAGGCAGATACTGGCGAAAGTGAGCGGCTGCGTTCTCGGGCTGGCTGAAGACGGCCCGGGAGAATTGGTCGTGGGGATTGTGCACCGCGCCACGGTGACGCGAGGCCCGGGGGGATTGCAAGAGAGGGTTGAACGTTTGTTCAGGCGCTGGCCGATAGGTGGACTGGTCGGTCGAGTGTTGGTCCCCGTGCCACTGACCCTCCGCGAACAGTGTGCCGTCTGGGCGTCACGCGACGACTGCCCGCGAAAAATGTGCAGTCTGGGCGTCTGACGCCTCTCGCCACTCGGGGCGCGGGCGTGAAGGGGCGGCGGCGTGGCGGAGTTCAGGATGTGGTGCGGGCCCTCACGGCTGCGATGAACGCCTCGAGGTCGGGCAGGCGGTTGGCCAGCACGTCGCGCACGACGCCGAGGTCGACGACGTCGTAGCCGTCCACGAGGACGTTGCGGAACCCGACCATCTGGCGCGGATGCTCGGTCAGGGCGGGCACGATCCAGCCGGCATCGCGGAGCAGCGGGAAGATCTCGGCGCTGGTCCGCGGCTCGCCGAGCCGTTCGTCGGAGACGATGTGGGCTGCCGCGTCGATGGCGGCCTGGATGGCGAGTTGGAGGGTGTGCTCGACGAAGCGGCGGGCGACGACGTCGCGCTCAAGGGCGTCCGGGCGGGCGTGCTGGCGCAGCTCGCGCAGACAGGTCTCGATCCGGGCGAGCTTCTGGTGGATGAGGCCGGCGCTCGTCATCCCGGGATCTCGGGCGAGCGCGGCTGGCGGTAGAGCGTGAGGATGGGGAGGAGGTCGAAGTACTCGTTTCGGCGGCGGACTTCGAAGCTGACGCGACGGTGAGGGTCGCGGTCGAGCAGGAGGATGCCGTCGCGCAGGATGTGGTGGATGAGCTCGGCGGGGGCGGTGTTGGCGGCCACGACCTGCACTTCGAGGCCGGTCGCGTCGCCGAGGTCCGCCTCAAGGGCGTAGGGCTGGCCGGCGAGCGTGGGCTCGGGGTCCGCTGCGAAGAGGACGGCCACATCGACGTCGCTGTCGGGGCGCGCTGAACCGCGAGCGCGACTGCCGAAGAGCCAAGCGCACACGGCGTCCGGCGCGCGCTCGGTCAGTTGGCGGCGCAGCGTATCGACAAGCGCGGGATCGGCGTTCGTCATGGGAGGCCATGGTAGCTGAGCCGGACCGGGAGGAGATGCGCCGAAGCAGAAGTGGGCACGCGGCGGGTCATGGGGCACAGGCGTCAGACGCCTGCCACCCGCCGCCCGCCTGCCACCGCGAATCGCCGGCCGCTGGCCTTCCGCGAAAAATG
>CAZNZH010000826.1:0-2741 GCA_964577445.1 uncultured Myxococcales bacterium | reverse complement strand
CGAGGGCGCCATCGAGGCGCTCCGGCTGCCACGAAACCCGCTCGATGTGCTCGCGCAGCAGATCGTCGCGATGGTGTCGGTTCATGACATGCGCGTCTCCGATCTCGAGACCATGGTGCGGCGCAGCGCGAATTTCCGCGATCTGTCCCACGATCTGCTCGCCGGCGTGCTCGACATGCTCGCGGGGCGCTACCCGTCCACCGACTTCGCCGATCTCCGGCCGCGCATCGTCTGGGACCGCGACACCGACACGCTGAGCGCGCGCAAGGGCTCGAAGACCCTGGCGGCGACCAGCGGCGGGACCATCCCCGACCGCGGGCTCTTCGCCGTGCATCTGGGCCCCGATGGCCCGCGCGTCGGCGAGCTGGACGAGGAGATGGTCCACGAGTCGCTGCCCGGGCAGACCTTCATGCTGGGCGCGTCCACGTGGCGCATCGAGGAGATCACCCGCGACCGCGTCATCGTCAGCCCGGCACCCGGCGAGCCGGGGCGGCTGCCCTTTTGGCACGGCGAGGGCCCCGGGCGGCCGGTGGAGCTGGGCCGCGCCCTGGGAGCCTTCACGCGCGAGCTGGGCGCCATGGACACGCCGGCCGCCCAGGCGTGGCTTGAGTCGGGCTGGGGCCTCGACCACCTCGCCGCGCGAAACCTCAGCCGCTACCTGGCAGAACAGCGCGAGGCCACCGGCACGCTGCCCACCGACCGCGCCATCACCATCGAGCGCTTCCGCGACGAGCTGGGCGATCTCCGCGTCTGCATCCTCTCGCCCTTCGGCGCCCGGGTTCACGCCCCGTGGGCCCTGGCGCTCGAGGCGCGCCTGTCGGTCGCGGCGGGTTTCGAGGTCCAGACCCTGTGGACCGACGACGGCATCGTGCTGCGCTTCGTCGAGACCGGCGACGGCCTCGGCGAGGGCGGCCCGGACCTGGACACGCTCTTGCCGGACCCCGACCAGGTGGAGTCTCTGGTCGTCGAACAGCTAGGAAACTCCTCACTGTTTGCCGCGCAGTTTCGCGAAAACGCCGCCCGCGCGCTGCTCCTGCCGCGCCGCCACCCGGGCTCGCGCTCGCCGCTGTGGGCCCAGCGCCTGAAGTCCCAGCGCCTGCTCGCCGTCGCCCGCGGCTTTTCGGCCTTCCCCATCGTCTTGGAGACCTACCGGGCGTGCCTGCAGGACATCATGGACCTGCCCGCGCTCACCGAGCTGCTCTCAGCCATCCGCCGCCGCGACGTGCGCGTCGACGTGGTCGACACCGCCAGCGCCTCGCCCTTCGCCCGCTCGCTGGTCTTCGCCTTCGTCGCCTCCACCTTATATGAGGGGGACGCGCCCCTGGCCGAGCGGCGCGCCCACGCGCTGACGCTGGACCGCAACATGCTGCGCGAGCTGCTGGGCCACGAGGAGCTCCGCGACCTGCTCGACGCCAGCGCGCTGGACGCGCTCGAGTCGGAGCTTCAGTGGCTCGCCGACGGCTTCCGCGCGCGCCACGCCGACGGCCTGCACGACGTGCTGCGACGCCTCGGGGACCTCGATGAATCCGAGCTACTCGCGCGCTGTGACGGCGGCGCGGGCGCGGGCGCCGACGACGACGACGCGGCCGCCCGCGGCTGGCTCAGCGAGCTGGTGACGGCCCGCCGCGCGCTGCCGCTCCGCGTCGGGGGCGAGGCGCGCTTCATCGCCATCGAGGACACGGGCCTGTACCGCGAGGCCTCAGGCTGCCAGCCGCCACCGGGCGTGCCGCTGGCCTTCCTCGCCCCCGTCGACGGCGCGCTCCCGGCCCTCTTTGCGCGCTACGCCCGGACCCACGGCCCCTTCCTCAGCCGCGATCTGGCGCGCCGGTATGCGCTGAAGGTCTCGCAGGTCGACGCGGTCCTCAGCAGCTTGGAGGCCGCCGGGCAGCTCATGCGCGGCGAGCTGCGCCCGGGCGGGAGCGAGCCGGAGTGGTGCGACCCACAGGTGCTGCGCCGCGCTCGGCAGCGCACCCTGGCGCGGCTTCGCAACGAGGTGGCGCCGGTGGACGCCGCGGTGCTCGCGCGCTTTTTGCCCGCGTGGCACGGCATCGGCGACGGCTCGCGCGGCGGCACGGAGCGCCTGCTGGCCGCGATCGCCCAGCTCGAGGGCCTGCCGCTGTCCATCCGCGACCTCGAGGAGGTCGTCTTGCCGGCGCGGGTGCGGGATTTTCAGCCGCGGATGCTCGACGAGCTGGGCGCGGCGGGCCGGCTGCTCTGGGTCGGCCACGGCGCGCTCGGGCCCAAGGACGGGCGGGTGGCGCTCTATGGGCGCGAGCGGGTGGCGCTGCTCTGGGACGCGCCGGCCCCTTTCGAGGCGCCGACGCCGCTGCACGCGACGCTGATGGCCCATCTGGAGGCCCGCGGCGCCTGCTTTTTTCACGAGCTGCACCTGGCCTGCGTCCGCGCGGGCGGCGAGAGCCGCGAGCGCGACGTGCTGGAGGCCCTGTGGGACCTCGTCTGGGCGGGGCTTTTGACCAACGACCGCTTTCAGCCGCTGCGCGCGCTCGGGGGGCGCGCCAGCAGCTCGGCCAAGCGCCCCGGCCCGCGGCGGGCGGCGCTGGCGGGGGGGCGCTGGTCGCTGGTGCGTGACCAGCTCGGGGTCCCGCCGAGCCCGACCGAGCGCGCCCACGCCAAGGCGCTGGCGCTGCTGGAGCGGCACGGCGTGCTGACCCGCGAGATCGCCGCGAGCGAGCCGCTGGCCGGCGGCTTCGGCGGCATCTACAAGGTCCTGCGCGCCATGG
>CAZNZH010000825.1:0-2741 GCA_964577445.1 uncultured Myxococcales bacterium | reverse complement strand
GTAGGCCAGCCACCGACCTCGGCGCCGATGGCTCTTCGGCATCCCGGAACGAACTTGGGGCCTGAGGTACTAGTGGATCGTCTCGCGCAGGTGCTTGAAGAGGTCCGGCAGCGACTTCTTCTGGGCCAGGCGCTGGATGCTGTCGGGCAGGGCGACGTTCGGCTCGGCGTGGACCTCGTAGATCACGAGCGTGCGCTTGCCGGCGTCGTCGAAGGGGATGAGCGTCCAGCTACCCGAGTTGCGCTTGTAGTCGCCCTCGACCAGGGACCAACGGCGCTGCCACTTCTTGCCCGGGGTGACCGTGTGGATGGCGTCGGTGGTCGCGGTGAGGTTTTTCAGCGGGAAGGGCAGCTCGATGGTGACGCGGCAGCGGACGATGTTGCCCGTGCGCGACAGCTCCTCCGATTCCGCCGTCCGGATCATGGTCTTCTTGTAGTCGGCGCAGCGCTCGACGACGGCCCAGATGGCCTCCGGCGCGGCGTCGACGACGCCCATGGCCTTGATCCGCGGCACGCCGCTGCCCGCGACCTTCGAGCTCTTGATGATGATCTCGCCCGCGTCGAGGCGGGCGCGAGGATCGGCCTTCTCGTCAGCGCTCGGCTCGCTGGCGCGCACGGCGGCGGTGGTGGAGAGCACGCCCACGAGCGCGACGGCGCAGGCGGACACGGTGACGGCGAGTCGGGAGGCGTTCATGGCGCCGAAGTGTAGACGTAGGGACACACCGGCGAAAGGTGAAGGTGCGTTGGGCAGGAAAACGCACGTAGGATGGGGGCGCGGCGGGTCGGAGCGGTGGGCCGCGCTCGGCGGACGGGGAGTGAGCATGCGCGGGTCGAAGATCGTCATCGTGGGCGCGGGGTTTGCTGGGGCGGCGACGGCGGCGGCGCTGGTGGCGCGGGGTGTCGACGAGATCACGATCTTGGAGGCGGAGCCGCTCTACGGCGCCCACGCGAGCGGCAAGAACGCGGCGATGGCGCGGCGGGTCATCGAGGACCCGCTGATGAGCCGGCTCGCCACCGACGGGGTGGCGGGCATCGTCGCCCTGGGGCAGCGGCGCGGGCTGGCGCTGCTCCGGGCGGTGGGCGGGATGATCATCGGCAGCGAGGCGGACGTGGCGCGGCTGTGGCGCGGCGGCGAGCCCGTGCCGGCGCTGGCGGCCGAGATGACGCGCCTGTCCAGAGGCGAAGCGGCCGCGAGGGTCCCGGCGCTTCGGGGCGCGTCGGCCGAGGCGGCGCTGGCCACCGCGGGCTGCGGCGTCGTCGACATCCACGCGCTGCTGACCGCGCAGCTCGACGAGGCGCGCGAGGGGGGCGCGAGGCTGCGGCTCGGTTGCCCGCTGACCGGCGTCCGCCGCGAGCGGGGGCGCGTGGTGGCGGCTGAGACCGCCAGCGGCGCCATCGCCTGCGACACGCTGGTCATCGCGTCGGGCTTCTCGGCCAACCGGACCGCGGCGCTGGCCGGCGCGACCGCCCTGCCCTTCCGACCCGTGCGGCGCCACCTCTTCACGACGGAGGCCCTCGCCGAGATCGACCCCGCCTGGCCCTTCGTCTGGGACGTCAGCGCCGGGGTCTACTTCCGGCCCGAGGGGCGCGGCCTGCTGATGTGCGCCTGCGACCAGACGCCCTGGCCGGCGCAGGCGCCCACGGTGGACCCGGCGGAGCGCGAGCGGCTGGCGGAGCGCTTCTCCGAGCACGTCCCGGCGCTGCGCGACGCCCGGCCAAGCCACGGCTGGGCCTGCGTGCGCCAGCTCACCCCGGATGGCCGCTTCGTCATCGGCGCGGACCCGGCCGTCGAAGGGGTCTTCTGGGTGTCGGGCCTGGGCGGCCACGGCATGACGACCTCCGCGGCGGTGGGCGCGCTGGCGGCGGCGGGGATCCTCGACGGGGCGGTCCCGGAGCCCTTCGGCGCGGCGTTCTCACCCGGGCGATTCGGCCCTGGCTGACACCGGCCGACGGGCTCAGCGCTTCTTCGCCGCGCTCTTCGCGCCGGCCTTCGCCTTCTTGGCGGGCGCCCCTTGGGCCAGCGCGTCTCGGCGGAGCTTCGCGGGGACGGTGAGGGTGCCGTCGGGGAACACGTGGACCTCACCGTTGGGCACCATGATCTCGCCCACCGCCGCGCGCCGCTTGTAGAGGAAGATCGCGGCGAAGAAGAAGCCGATGGCGGCGTAGTGGCCGGGGGTCAGGCCGAAGTAGCGCTCGTCGATGGCGCGCAGGAAGTCGAGGCCGAATCGAAAGGGGAGATAGAGCAACAGCGCGACCGAGGCGAACCAGCCGGCGAAGCGCGGGCGCTTGCGGACGGCGAAGAAGAGGCCCGCGATGGCGACGGACCAGAGCATCTCGTAGAAGCCGAGGTTGTGGCGGATGGCGCCGGCGGGCGCGGGGTCGCCGTCGATCGTGTGCGGGTACGGCATGCCGAGGGCGAAGTCCGTGACGCTGCCGGGGTGGTCGAAGGCGACGGTGCAGCCCATGCGGCCGAAGATCCAGGCGAAGACGAACCCGTAGGCGATGCAGTCGGCGTAGGGCCACGCGGGCAGCTTCTCGCGCCGCAGGTAGTAGAGCACGCCGATGGTGCCGCCGAGGAAGCCGCCGAAGGAGCTGATGCCGTCCCAGAACTTGAGCAGGTAGAGCCAGTCGTCGACGATCTTCTCGGGGAAATAGAAGATCGCCGAGTACAGGTGCGCGCCGATCATGCCGGGGATCACGGCCCACAGGGCGAGCTGGTCCCAGGGGAGCAGGTAGCCGGTG
>CAZNZH010000824.1:0-2744 GCA_964577445.1 uncultured Myxococcales bacterium | reverse complement strand
GCGAGGTCTTCCGCCGCTACAGGCCGATGTGGACCGGGTGCACGCGGTCGCCGTGGCGTATCCAGTCCGCGTCGCTGTCGGGGTCGAGGGCGGCCTCGGCCAGCGGCTCCCAGGGGCCCAGGGCCTCGACGCTTTGGCAGGCGGCGGCGGCGCCGGGGGGCGAGTCGGCGTCGCTCTCGGGGCGGGCGAAGCAGGCGAGGCCGCGATACCAGTAGAGGGGCTGGGCCGGGCGGGGCTCGCGCAGCAGGGCGCCGGCGGCGCTGGGGTCGACGACGCGGAAGCCGGCTTCGCGTAGCGGCGTCGTGATGAGCGTGCCCTGCATGCCGTCGAGGTCGGGCCAGGGGGTGACGATGACGCCCGGGCTGGCGCTCAAAAGCTGAGGTAATACCTGGGCGATTTGGAAGTCGAGCTCGCGCTGTTGGGCGTAGCGGTGGCTGACGAAGGGCGCGCGGGCGGCCAGGGACGAGACGGCGAGGGCGGCGAGGAGGAGGGCGAGGGTGAGGCGCGAGCGGGCGGCGGGGAGCCGGGCGAGCGCGGCGTCGACGGCGAGGGCGGCGGCCAGGGCGAGCACGAACGCGTAGGCGACGCTGTAGCGGAGGGCGGCGGGCCAGCCGTTGTCGGAGGTGTAGACGAAGCTCAGGCCGGCGAGGAGGAGGGCGAGCCAGAGGGCGGTGCCGCGGAGTCGCCGGGTGGCCAGGGCGGCGGCGAGGCCGGCGAGGGCGAGCAGAGGGAGCCACAGGGGCGTCGCGGCGGGGTCTAAGAGCGGCCAGCTTCGCATCGACGGCGCGCGCCACCAGCCGGCGGTCAGGGGGACGGGGCCGCCGAGGGCCGAGGCGATGGCGGCGATGTCGTCGGCGGCGGCTGCGAAGAAGAGGATCGGGGCGAGCCACGCCAGGGGTGAGCGGAGGGCCGCGCGGAGGGCGGGGGGGCCGCCGACGAGCGGGACGGCCAAGGCGATGGGGAGGCCGGCGGCGTACATCGCGGGGCGGAAGTGGCCGGCACCGGCGACCAGGACCAGGGAGGCGATGAGCCAGCGAAAGGAGCGCGAGCGGGAGGCGACGGCGGCGGTGAAGGCGGCGGCGCACAGCCAGGTCGCGGCGACGGGGAAGGCGTCTTCGGAGGCGGAGATGCGGATGTGCAGCGGGAGCAGGGCGACGAAGAGGCCCGCGAGGAGGCTGGCCGCGGGTCGGAGGCCGAGGGCGCGGGCGGTGAGGGCGGTCAGCGGCGCTTGGAGGGCGGCGACCCAGGCGGTGATCCGGGTGACCGAGGCGATCGAGGGCGGCGTGAGGGCGGCGGCGAGCTGCTGAAGGGCGGTCTGGCCGGCCATGGGGCGGCGCTCGGCGACCAAGCCGGAGAACTGCTCGAGGCGGAAGACGCCGTGGGCGTTCTCGTGGAGGAAGGTCATGGGTCCCAGCAGCTCCCGGGCGGCCACGGCGACCGCGAAGAGCCCGCCCAGGGTGGCGAGGAGGGGGAGGGACGCGGCGGGCTCGCCGGCCGCCACGGCGAAGGCGCGGCGATCGCTGAGCGGCAGCGCGACCGCCACGGCGAGCAGGATGGCGAGCAGGAGTCGGAGGTCGATCAGCTCGACGGGCGCCGCTGTTTCGCCGCCGCCGCCTGTCGCCGCGCGGGGGCGCGCCGGCCCGGTCGGGTCCTGCGCCCGTGGGTCCACGGCGTCTTCGAGGCGCACCCAGACGTCGCCCGGGTCGTTGGCGGTGAGCGCCGCCACCACGGCTTCGGCCGCGGCGTCCAGGCCGTCCGGCCGCGGGTCCGGCGCGTCGAGGCGGACGGTGAAGCTCCCGGTGGCGGCCAGGTGTGGACCCGCCGCGTCCGCCGGCAGCAGCAGCAGGGTCGCGCGGAGGTCGCCGCGGCGTAGCTCGACGCGCACGCGGTCCTCGGTCAACGCGACGTCGCCCACGGCCCAGCCCGCGGCCACGCCGGCCCCCGGACCGTACGGGCCGAGGGCGCGCAGCACCTTGGCCTGGGAGGTCGGCGCGAGCACCTGGCGCGCGGCCACGGGCGGGGCCGCCGCCACGAGCGCGAGCGCCACGGCGAGCGCCAACGCCACGACCATCATGCCGCCTGTCAGGGCGCTCCGCGGCGGTCGTGGCAAGGCAACGCTCCGATTTGGGGGCCGCGTCCTGGCTACACCGGGACCCCCGCCGAGGCAACCGCCGCCCCTCGCCGCGATCCGCGGCGGGTCAACGATCTCCCTCGCTTGCACCGATTTTGCCGTGGTAGACTCGGCCGGCGGGGGGGGGACGCATGGGGCCGGGGGGTCTCCATCGTGCAGTCTCCTTCCACCTCAGGAGCGCGCCTTGACCGACGTGATGCCAGACGACCTGGCGGTTCGAGCGACGTTGTCGGAGTCCGATGACACACGAATCGCACGCATCCTGGGGCTGCTGTCGGCCCTCTGCGTGGCGACCGCCCTCGGAGTCGCGGTGTTGTTGGCGCTCACGGCACCCTCGGAGCTGTGGCGCGCCTACGCGGGGGCGCTGTACTTCGTGGCGCTGGGCGCCGCGACCGCCCTCGGGCGCCACGTCGCGCCCCGGCGCTCCAGCGCGCTGCTCGCGTTCGGGATTTGGGGCGCCGTCACGCTGCTCGCCATCGACTCGGGCGGCATTCACGCGCCGTCGTTGCTCGGCTACGGCCTCGCGGTGCTGGTGGGCGGCCTGCTGCTCGGCGCGGCGGGCTCCATCGCGTTCACGCTGCTCGGGGTCGCCGGCGCCACGGGCCTGGAGCTA
>CAZNZH010000823.1:0-2745 GCA_964577445.1 uncultured Myxococcales bacterium | reverse complement strand
CCTGAATCTTGGTCAGGATCTCGCGCATGATCTCGGAGGTGCCGCCGCCGATGGTGATGAGGCGGGTGTCGCGCCAGACGCGGCTGATCTCGTACTCGGCCATGTAGCCCGCGCCGCCGTGGAGCTGCATGCAGCGGTCCACCACGCGGCAGGCCAGCTCGCCGGCGATGAGCTTGGACATGGTTATTTCGCGCGTCGCGTTCTGCCCGCGCACCAACAGGTCCACCGCGCGATAGCAGAGCTGCCGCGCCGCCTCGAGCTCGGCCTCAAGCTGGACGATCAGGTGCCGGACCGTCTGAAAGCCGATGACCGGCCGCCCGAACGCCTTGCGGTCCTTCACGAACTGGATGGTCTCGTCCAGCACGCGCTGCGCGCCGGCGACCGCCGAGAGCGCGCCGACCAGTCGCTCGCCCTGGAAGTTCTGCATCACATAGTAAAAGCCCGCGTTCTCGCGGCCGAGCAGGTTCTTCGCCGGCACTCGGCAGTCTTCGAACGCGATCTCGGCCGTGTCCGAGCAGTGATTTCCGACCTTCTCGAGCTTGTTGGTGACGCGGAAGCCCTTGGTGTCGGTGGGGAAGAGGATCAGGCTGATGCCGCCGTAGCCGATCGCGCCGGTGCGCACGGCGAGGGTGATGAAGTCCGCGCGCGTCCCGTTGGTGATGTACGTCTTGGCGCCGTTGATGACGTAATCGTCACCGACGCGCCTGGCGGTCGTGTTGAGGGACGCGACGTCGGAGCCGCAATCGGGCTCGGTGATTCCGAGGGCGGCGATGGCTTCGCCTTTGACGGCGGGCATGAGGAAGTTGCGCTTGTGGTAGTCGTCGCCGATCTCGCCGATGACCGGCGTCGCCATGTCGCTCTGGACCAAGAGCGCCATGGTCAGCCCCGCGAGGCTGCAGTTGACCATCTCCTCGGCGTAGCAGGCCGTGTACCACCAATCGAGGCCCTGACCGCCGTACTCCTCGGAGACGCGGATGCCCAGCAGCCCGAGATCGGCGGCTTGGTTGAAGACCTCCCGCGGGAACAGGCGGGCGGCTTCCCACGCGTCGGCGTGCGGCTTCAGGTCGCGCAGCGCCCACTCGCGGACGGTCCGGCGTAGGAGCTCGTGCTCGGCGCCGAACTGGGGGTAGCTGCGGTAGCGAACGGCTTGCGACATCGGGTCCTCCGGCGGTCGGTCTGCTGCCCACGATACCCCGCGGCCGAAGTGTGGGGCAAGGCGGCGCCGCGAGCGGGTGCAGGTATGCGGAACCCTTGGGGCGTCGCCCTTTTCCCACAGGTTTTCCACAGGGAGGGCTGTGGGGGAGCGCCGACCGTTGGGCGTGGAAGCACGCGGACCACCACGCCTAAGCGCCTCAAGCACGAGCGGTGGTTTTCCACAATTTTATGTGGAGAACCTGTCGGCCTGATCGAGGCTGTTTTGCAGCGGTGCGCGGCTTGTAGCGGACCTCGGTGGGAGGGGTCAAGGCCCCGAGCCCACCAGGCCGCAAAATTGCTCGAAGTCGTGGACTTTAAAGGAAAATTTGTCCGCGTGGCCCCACCTCGACGCGGAGCGCCGCGATTTCGCGCAGTTGGACCCAAAGCCGGGGGGGCGGTCGCCGCGGGACGACGAGGGCGGGGCGTCCGATGCCCGCGGACGCGATCGCAGCCCGACGCGGAGGTCAGGGGACGAGGCCCAAGGTCGCGCCTTCGCGGCCCGGGGGCGCGGTGATCGCCGCCATGAGCCGCTCCAAGGAGAGCTGGGGGTTGAGGTTGCGCTTGAGGATGCCGCGCTCGGTCTCGTCGACCAGCGCTATCCGGTGGAGCAGGGCCTCGGTGCCGAGGCGGGTCGCGAGCGGGCGCACCACCGAGTCCAGCAGGTGCGGGTGGGACAGCCCGATCGCGGCGCCGGCCGACTCGCGGACGAGCAACGCGTCGCGCAAGACGCGGCGCAGCACCTCGAAGGCGGTCGGTAGGGAGCCCTTGTCCTCAAGGAACGCAGCCGCGAGGTCGAAGGCCGCCGCCGCTGAGCCGGAGGCACCGACCAGCCGCGCCAGGAGCGCGTCGCGCTTCTGCATGATGGGGTCTTCGATGAGCCGCAGCGCCGCGCCCACGCTGCCATCTGCCAGCGGAGCCACGCGCTCGACGTCCGCGGCCTCGGTGGAGGCGACGCTCAGCAAGGCCCGGGACACCTCGGCTTCGCTCAGGCGGCCGAAGGCGATGCGCTGGCAGCGCGAGCGGATCGTCGTCAGCAGGGCGTCCGGTTGGCTCGAGACGAGGATGAAGCGCGTGCGCGACGGTGGCTCCTCGAGGGTCTTCAGCAGCGCGTTGCCCGCCTCCACCGTGAGCGCGTCGGCGGGATCGACCAGGACGTAGCGGTACGCGGCCTCGATCGGCGGAAAGGGGACGACGCGCAAGAGCTCGCGGACGGGCTCGATCTTGATGACGCGGCTGGTGCCTTCCGGGCTCAAGACGACGAGATCGGGGGGCGGTTGGGCGTCCCCGCCGGCCGCGAAGGTGTGGACGTGGCGGCACCAGCGGCAGCTCCCGCACCCGTCGACGCGGCGGCCGGCGGCGTCGACGGGGGCGTCGCCAGTGCAGCAGACCAGCGCGATGAAACCCAGCGCCACGCGGCGTTTGCCGATGCCGTCGGGCCCCGCGAAGAGCAACGCGTGATGGACCGTGCCGTCCGCGAACGCCGCGAGGAGGGACTCGATGACCTGGGTGTGACCCACTGTGCTTGCGAGCAGCATCGTGGGCGGACCATAG
>CAZNZH010000822.1:0-2747 GCA_964577445.1 uncultured Myxococcales bacterium | reverse complement strand
TGGGCCTGCTCTCCAACCCCATGGCCCGCACCAACTGGCGCACCGTCGGCCACGACCGCCTCGTGCCGCTGCTGCCCGACACCCTCGCCGCCGTCAGCACGCCGTCGCTGGCCGACCTGGACTGGGCCTTGAGCTACCTGCTCTTTCAGCGGCGCACGAACGTCCTGGCCATCAACGGCGGCGACGGGACCATCCACCACGCGGTCAACGCCTGCTTGCGGGTCGTCGACGCCGCCTCGGCCCTGCTCGGCTCCCCCGCCGCCCTGCCCCGCTTTCTGCTGCTCAACGGCGGCGGCATGAACATGCTCGCCCGCACCTTCGACACGCGCGGGCACCCGCGCCGCACGGTCGACCGCTTCCTCCGCCGCGCCCACGGCGCCGCCCTGCGCACCCTCGACACCACCGCCGTGCCGCTGCTCGCCGTCGAAGAGCCGGGCCTCAAGCCCCGCTACGGCTTCATCTTCGGCAGCGAGCTCGTGCTCAACGCGCTGACCATGTACGAGCGCTACGGTCAGGGCTACCGCGGGCTGTCCCGATTCCTCTGGGCCACCGGCACCGGGCTGGCGCTCAAGACCGAGACCTGGCGCCGCTTCGGCCACCTGCTCGAGCCCCCCAAGACCCCGGTCGTCATCGACGGAGTCGCGATCCCCAGCTACGCCGCCCTGGTCGCCACCACCGTCCCCATGGCGATCCTGCGCGGCGCCCTCGTCGCGGTGCGCGAGAGCCCGGAGCCCGGCACCCTGGGCGGATTCCTCGTCACCGAGACCGAGCCCGCGCGCATCGCCGCCCTCATCCCACGCCTGATGCGCGCCGCGCTCGATGGGCCCGGCGTCCGACCCCTCAGCGGCGCCCGCGCCGTCGACCTGCAAGGCCCCTACACCCTGGACGGCGAGCTGGTTCGCCGCGCCGACGCCCCGCCCGGCCCGCTCCACCTCACCGGGACCTCGCGCCTCATCCACGGCGTCCGCGTGTCCCCATGAGCCCCCAGAACGCCCGGAATTTGCCACCGCGCCGGCCCGACCCTAGCCTGCACGGCATGCCGAATCCCGCGCGCCGCATCGCCTTGTCGCTCGCCACCGCCCTCGCGCTCGCCGCCTGCGGCAACGACCCCGCGCCCGAGGCAGCCCCGCCCGAGATCGAGGCCACCGCGCTCCGCCCGGTGCTCGAGCCGCTCACCGGCGACGACGTCGAGGCCCCCGCGGCCGTGACCGCCGCGCGCGAAGCCAACGAAGAGGCCGCCCAAGCCGACCCCGACGCCTCCATCGGCCTGGCCTGGCGCTTCGAACCCACCGAGCTACAGGTCTACCGCTCCACCCCGGTCCACTTCGCCCTCCAAGCCGCCCCCCAAGACCACCCGACGGCCGCCTGCGCGTGGAACTTCGGCGACGGCTCGCCCATCGAGCGCGGGTGTCAGGTCAGCCACACCTTTCACGGCGGCCAGGCCGATCAGGTCGTCACCCTCGAGCTCGAGGACGGCGCGTGGCGCTGGACCTCGACCCGGGTCGTGCCGCTCGAGCGCCTCGAGGTCGTCGAGGGCCTCGCCGACGAGTCCTCCGACCTGCTCGACGGCCTGCCGCCCGCACCCGTGCCGGCCTCGACCAGCTTCCGCTTCGCGCTGATGGCCGACACGGCAGCCAGCGGCGGGGTGCCCGAGGAGGTGCGCACGGCGACCGCCCAGCTCGCCGCGACCGCCCGCCCTGAGCTGCTCATCCACCTCGGCGGCGCCACCCTCGCCGACGCCGGAGACGACGCCTGGGACGAGGTGCAGCGCAGCATCGTCGAGCCGCTGGCGAAGTCGGGGGTCAAGGTGGCCCAGGCGCTGTCACCGGCGGAGCGCGACCACACGCCGCGCCTGCACGCCCCCGATCTCGAGATGATCGACGGCCTGCGCTACCCGGAGCGCTACTCGTTCACTTACAAGGGCGCGTTTTTCCTGGTGTTTTCGGCCTCCGACAGAGACGGCGTCGACGAGGACACCCTCACCTGGCTGCGCGACGAGCTGGGCAAAGCGCGGGTCTACGACGCCCGATACGTCATAAGCTACCTGCCGATTCACAAGTTCTCCGACGAGCACGTCGGCTCGCTGGACAAGAAGTTTCGCCTCTACGAGCTCTTCTTGCGCGCGCGGGTGACCACGTTCTTCTCCGCGGCTTATCGCGCCTACTTCAAGGGCCGCTACGGCGCCCTGCCCGTCGTCAGCGTCGGCGCGGTCGCGGGCTCCGGCGGCCGGCTGGCCGGCTCCGACTTCGCCCAGCCGCCGTCTTTCGTCGTCGTGGACCACGATCACGGCGTGCCCCAGCGGGTCTTCGCCGTCGAGGGGCCGACCTTCGATCGCGCCCTGGACGAGGACGTGCTGCCCGAGACCGTCGAGGTCTACACGCGCTGATGGGTGGCCCTGACAGCGCTGGCGGCGAGAGCGCTGGCGGCATCTACGTCCACTTCCCGTACTGCAAGCACCACTGCGCCTACTGCGACTTCGCGGTCGCGACGCCCAAGCGCATCCCCCAGCGCGAGTTCACCGACGCCGTGTTAGCCGAGCTGGCGCTCCGCGGGGGGGCGCTGGGCGGCGAGGCGCGCACGCTCTACATCGGCGGCGGCACGCCGAGCCTGTGGGAGCCCGATGAGCTCGGCCGCTTCGTCGCCGCGCTCAGGGCCTCGCCGGGCCTCGCTCAGGGCGCGGAGCTCACCCTGGAGGCCAACCCGGCGGAGGTGACCCCGGCGCGCATCGCCGCCTGGCGCGCGCTGGG
>CAZNZH010000821.1:0-2751 GCA_964577445.1 uncultured Myxococcales bacterium | reverse complement strand
CGCGGCGATCGCGCCGGCGAGGGGCGAGCCGATCCGCTGCGCCCCGGACTTCGCGCGGCTGGGAGCGCGGGCCGCGGCGGGCGGCGGCGGGTCCTGCGCGGTGGGCGGCGCGGCCGTGTCGGGGGCGATGGGCATGGGTTCGGCGCTCGCGTGCTGGGGCTTCGGCGCCACCTGCACGGTCGCCTCGTCGGAGGGCAGCTCCCCCGGGACGCGCACCGGCTCGGGTCGGCCCACGCGGGGACCCGGCGGAGCCCCAGTGAGCGTCGCCACGGCCGGCCCCAAGGCCCCGCCGCTCAGCCGGTCCACCCCCACCGCGAGGCCCGCCATCACGCACGCTGAGACGACCAGCACGCCCACGGCCTGTCTCCACGAGACCCCCAATGGCGCGCTAGCTGACATGGCGTGTCTCCCCGATCGCGTCCACCGCAGTGGTCGCTGTGTTCGCGTTGGCCGCGGCTGGCTCCGACAGACCCTCAGCGCATTCTACCTCAAGCAGCGCAAGAGCCAGCGACACGGTGGCGACCTGGACGATGACGCCGCGTTCGAGCCGCTGCGATCGGTTCAGCTCGCGCCGAATCCGCCGAAGATCCGACTCCGAGCTTAGCTGCTCCACGGTGGCTACGCGGGCCGTTTCGCGCAGGCCTTGAAACCCATGGCCGCTTCCCAAGGGGCAGAGCAGGAGGCCGCCCGGCAGCAGCGCGGCGGCCTTGATCGCGAGACCCTCCACCGACAGCACCTCCTCGGCGTCACCGTCGAGGCGGCCGCTCGCCATCCACGCCGTCTCGCGCGCGGTCGGCGGCTCGCCGGCGCGGGCGGCCAGGCGCAGCGCCGCCAGGGCGAGCGGCAACTGGTAGCTACGCCCGTGGAAGGCGGCGCCGGAGGCCTCCTCGTAGTCGAAGTCCACCCGAATATGCAGTTGGGAGCTGGCGAATCGGGCCGCCTCGGGGCGGCGAAGCGCGGCCTCCAAGGTTGAGATGACGCCCGCGCGCAGCTCGCCGTGGCAGGTCCGCCCGCGCCGCGTGACCTCGTAGTGGCGCCGGCGACCGTGGGCGGCCGGCTCGGCGACGATGCTCAGGGTCAGCTCGCCGACCTGCAGACGCTGGGCGTCCTCGACCAAGAGCAGCGGCGTCCGCAGCGTCTCGGTCCCAGGCGAGGTCGCGGCGGCCTCCAGGGCGAGGCTATCCCAGGCGGCGCGCGGCGACGGCTGGCGCGCGATGGCGAGCGAGATCCCGGCGGCGGCGAAGGCGAAGGCGGCGGCTTGGACGAAGGCGTCCAGCGGCGGACCCAGGCTGTGGATGTCGGGGATGGCCGAGGCGGCCTCGAGGAGATCGGAGACGGAGCCGCCGACGAACGCGCACAAGACCAGCGCCACGAAGGCGAGGCTGAGGGGGCGACCGGGGGTCCAGGCCGCGCGGGTGTGGGGGCGGGAGATGTCCGCGGGCGCGGCGCCGACCAGCAGCAGCGGAGCCAAGGCAGCGGAAAATCCGTAGGCGACGTGGGCGATGTGCAGGCGAGTGGCGGGCCAGTGGTTGAGGCCGCGCAGCTCGGCGAGCGTGGTCCCGGCGGCGAAGAGCGTCGCGAAGAAGAGGCAGACCAGCGCGACGCCGTGCGGGAGCGAGGCGGGGCGGTGGCGGACGTACCGGGGGAGGACGGCGGCCAGGAACGCGGACGCCAGGGCCATGCCGAGGGGCCAGAGCACCGACTCGGGCATCGCGAGGCCGAGACCGCCCGCCTCGTGGGGGACCAGCGCGACCATGAGGCCGCCGAGCGAGCCGCCGAGCGCTCCGTCCACGAAGGTGCCCGCCCGGCGGCGGGCCGGCGGGGCGCGGCGGCGGGCGTAGAGCGAGAAGAGCGTGAGCGCGGCGAACACCACGGCCGCCGCCAGGGCGAACTTGCCGGGTCTCGCCCCCGTCCCGTCGACCCGCAGCGCCGCGAGGTGCATCGCGGCGGCGAGCTGTGGGGGGCCGCCGGCCGCGTCCTGTCGCACCAACGCGACGTGCCAGCCCTCCCACGGGTGGGCGGCGAAGCTGCACTCGGTCGCCGCGCCCACGCGCGCGCACGAGCCCGGGCCCAGCAGGTTTGCGGCGATCAGCGCCGCCGGCTCGTGGCGCGTCGCCGTGCCGCCGCTGGGCGCGACGATCGGGCCCACGGCGCAGGCCGGGTCAGCGCTGGGGTTGGTGAAGCGGAACCGGAATCGGCTCGGGTCGACCGGGCCGTTCCGCCCGAAGTGGCAGATGTGCGGGACGCCGCCGACACAAGCGCTGGGCTGGGAGGGGGCGCAGACCGCGGGGTCGCTGGACAGCGACGGCGCCGGGCAGTGGGCTCCCGGGGCCGTCGCAGACGCGGCCGGGTAGACGTGGAGCGGCTCGGGCGGGCCGGGCAGCCACAGGACGCCGACAAAGAGCGCCGCTGGGAGCAGCAGCGCCACGGCGATCCGTGAGACCACGGCGGCGTCAGATGGAGACGGGTTCATCGTGGTGTCGTCGAGCGTCGGGTGACTATGCTTGGCGAACGAGACGGAAACTGACGAGATCGTCCCAGTTCATATCATGAAGCGCGCCGAGGTTCACGCCGCCGTAGCTGTCACGCGGAAACGAGCAGGTCCCGGCGAGCTCCGCGCCGTTGTGCAGGCTCATGGCCAGCCGATACTCAGCGGCGGACATCGGTTTGTCCGAGTTTGGCGTGAGAAAGCAGCGCAGAAAGCCGGCGTCAATGACGCAGCGCACCAAGAAGACGTCGCCCTCCGCCGAG
>CAZNZH010000820.1:0-2754 GCA_964577445.1 uncultured Myxococcales bacterium | reverse complement strand
ACCGCGAGGCAGGGCCGACAGAGGCGCCGTGTGCGGTGGCCGATCAGGTCTAGCCCACGGGCGCGGCGTGGTGCATCGCGACCTGAAGCCCGCCAACATCTTGTTGCAGCGCCGCGAGGGGGCGCCGTGGCCCGGTGTGGTCAAGGTGACGGACTTCGGCCTCGCCAAGATCCTCGACTCCGAGGTCGCGATGACCCGGGTCGGCTCGCGCATGGGCACGCTGCCCTACATGGCCCCCGAGCAGTTCAGCGGCTCGAAAGACCTCGACGCTCGGGCCGACGTCTTCGCGCTCGGGATGATGCTCTGGCGCATGCTGGCCGGCTGCCTACCGGTTGACCCAGAAGACATGGTGGCGGTCACGCGCCTCTACACCGGCGAGCGCCCGATGCCGCGAATTTCAGACGTCGCCCCAGGTGTCGACCCGTCGTTCAGCGCGCTGGCCTCGGCCGCACTAGCCGTCGATCCGAGCGCACGCATCGCCGACGCGCGCGCCTTCCTCCACGCCCTCGACGACGCAGCGGCGCGGCTGCTGCCCGCCCCACCTGCGCGTCCAGCGCCACACCCAGTCGCGATCCCGCTACCGACGGCGGTGCCCACGGCGGCCTCTTCCGGGCCCCTGCCTTCGGCCGCCTCAGTTCCTCCCACTGTCTTTACGGCTCAGTCCTCGATGAATTCTCGAGGACCCGTCTTCACGGCCGTAATCGCGATCGTCGGGCTTGCCGCCGTCGGGGCGATGGCCTTCCTCGCCGGTCGAGGCAATCGATCCGTCGAGGCCGACCATGGCGGAACGCCTGTACCCTCGGTCGCCGCCACAGCGCCACGGTCGGAAACCCCGCGCGAGCCGCTGCGCAGGCCGTCTGAGCCGACTTCCACCGCGCTTGCCGTCGCTGAGGAGGAGGCGAAGCGAACGGTGGGCGGGGGCGATTTTCCCGCCGCGTGCCAAGAGTACGCCGACAAGATGCTGAAGTGCCTGGAGTCCGACAAGTACCCCGACGCGGCCAAGGATGGCGCGAGGCAGGGCATCGAGGCGATGAAGTCGGTCTGGGAATTCCGCGACATGGAAGGCGCGGCGAAGGACGCGGCCATCAACGCGGCCAACGACGCGTGCACGCAGTCCGTCAACGCGATGCGGCAATCTGGCGAGATGATGTGCCCGGGCGTGTGGTAAGCGGCTCCAACCAGAGACTGAAGCGTCAGCGAGTTACCATCAAAATTCAAGCGCACCGACCGCTCTGATGACGCGCAAGTCCCATTCCGAACTCTGGCGTTATCGCCTCTGTAATTGGGTAGGGGGCGCGAACGGAGCGAGGTGGTGCTGCCAGACCCAAGAGCGTCGTCCCGGGCTGGGCCCCGTCCTTGTTCTTATTGCGGCTATCGCTCTCACGCGGCTGGGCCCCGGTCAACGCGTGGGGCAAAGCCCCAGGCGTCGCCCACGAAGTAGCCTTGCCGCAGGGAGGACAGCCCGACCTTGCTTCTGCGGGCCGAAAAACACTACAGCCCCCGGATCCACTTGGAATGCACATAGCCCTGACGGTCGGCGAACCTGCCACTGGACACCCGCACCGAGCACCACGCATCCGCAGTTCCAAAACCACATGCCACCACTCGAAGGCGCGTGCCATCAGTCAACTGCGCAAGCTCTCTGCCGCGGCTGCCCGGTGACTCCCGAAGCGTCAACCAAGTCTCCCCCTTCGGATCGTTCCACGTACCGAAGACTTCATGGGTTGCCGCGGCCTGAACCTGGACCTGCGGTTGTGGTCGCGGTTCGGGCGGGTCGTCCGTAGTCGGCGGGGTTTGGGGGGGTGGGCTCGTCGGCGGCGACGCCACGATTCGTGACGTCGGTGAGGCTGAGCGCACAGAGGGGGCGTCAGCTTGAGCGGGACTGCGCGCCTGTTCGGGTGGAGCGGCCCGCGCCGCCGGGTTGACTTCGCGATCCTGGGGTGGAGTAGCCACTTCGCCGCCGGTGGCTCCGTCGGCCCCACGCCCGCCGGCTGCGGACCGCGGGATGGCGAAGATAACGGCCGCGGCCGCCGCCACGACAATCATCGTGCCAGCGACCAGCCACGCGCGCGGTAATTGCGACCGAGGAGTCGCGATATCTGGCGGCGTACTCGTTGGTCCAGCAGCAGTGACCGGACGCTCTTCAAGCACGGTCGGAGGCGGGCCGGCAGCCGTTCGAGCGGTGGGCCCGCGCAGGGTGGTATCCAGTCCCTCGCCAATGAACGTGGGCGGCGCAGGCACGCGCTCACGAGGACGTGCGGGCCGCGACTTGGACTGGTCGGAGATGGCGCTCATCATTCGCGTCGTCCCGGTTTCGCGCCCCTCAAGGGCGGCTGACCGCAACCCGTAGTTGACCGCGGCCCCGCGCTCGGCAAGGCGGACGTCAGTGAGAAGGTCCGCGCACGAGGCGTACCGGCGCTCTGGCTTCTTCTGGAGCGCCCTCAGGATGATCTCGTCGAGGGCCGGAACCAAGTCTGGGCGCGAAGCCGTGACGAGCGGAACCGGCGCGCTGATGTGTTCCTGCATGAGTTGAAAGTCGGTCTTGCCACGATCGGAGAACGGGAGGCAGCCAGCGCACATCTCGTAGAGCAGCACCCCGAGGGCATAAACATCAGTCCGCACGTCGATGGCACCGCCCAGGTGTTGCTCGGGCGCCATGTACACGGGCGTGCCCATTCGCGTGCCCATTCGTGTGAGGGCAAAAGTGGCAAAGGAAACTTTCCGGGTATATTTTGCCCTGAAGCGGTTGCAAAT
>CAZNZH010000819.1:0-2771 GCA_964577445.1 uncultured Myxococcales bacterium | reverse complement strand
GCGCTCGAGCGACCCGCGTAAAGACCGGGCGCCGGTGGCGCTGACCATCACCGTGCTGCCCGACGGTGAGCCGCGGGTGGACTTCGCCTTTGACGACGGCGGCCACGGCACCCATGTGGCGGGGATCGCCGCGGGGTTTGGCATCGAGGGGCGCGCTGGCTTCGACGGCATCGCGCCGGGCGCGCGCATCTTGTCGCTGAAGATCGGCGACAACACGCTGGCAGGCGGCGCGACGACGGCCGGCAGCATGAAGCGCGCCATCGAGTTCGCCGGGCGCTGGTCTGACGAGCAGCAGACGCCGGTGGTCATCAACCTCAGCTACGGCATCGGCAGCGAGCGCGACGGCGCCTCCGACATCGACGACGCCCTGTCGGCGGCGCTCGAGGCCCATCCCCTGCTGGTGGCCTGCGTCGCCGCGGGAAACGAGGGGCCGGGCCTGTCGACCGTCGGCACCCCGGGCGGCAGCGCGCGCGCCTTCACCGTCGGCGCGCTGCTCATCCCCGACAACGCCGAGGCTCTCTACGGCGGCCGCATCACCAGCCCGCGCGTCTTCGGCTTCTCGAGCCGCGGCGGCGCGCTCGCCAAGCCCGACGGCATCGCCCCCGGCGCCGCCTGGTCCACCGTCCCGCCCTTTCACGACGGCGCGGTGATGGCCGGCACCTCCATGGCGACCCCGCAGGTCACCGGAGCCCACGCGCTGCTGATCTCGGCGGCCCTCGCCCGCGGCATCGCCTGGAGCTCCGGCTCCCTGGCGCGAGCGCTGCGCGGCACGGCGCGCCCGCTGCCCTCCTACACCTGGCTGGACCAGGGCGCCGGCGTCCTGCGCGTCGACCAGGCCGCCCGCGCCCTCGCCCGGGTCGCGCCGCGGCCGAGCACGCCGCTCGACTGGGACGTGCGCACGGCGATCCCGACCCGCCCCGGCGCAGACGGCACGGCGAGCTATTGGCGCACCGGCAGCTACATCCCCGAGTACCCTCACACCATCCGCGTCACCATGCAGCCCGTCTTCCTCGACGGCACCTCGCAGTCCGAGCGTGGCGCGGCCTTCACGACCCTCAAGCTGAAGAGCGACAGCCGCTGGGTGGAGCTCAACCGCAGCCGGGTGGCCGTGCGCGGCGACGAGGCCCAGTCTGTCGAGGTGACCCTGAGCCCGAAGGCGCTCGACGAGCCGGGGCTCTACGTCGCCACCATCACGGCGGTGGCGGACGGCGACTCGCTCCCCGTGTTCACAGTCCCCATCACGGTGATTGTGCCCTGGCGCTTCGCCGACACGGCCACGCGCAGCCGCCGCTTCGACGCGCGGCTCGGCCCGTCAGAGCACAGCCGCGTCTTCGTCGAGGTCCCCCCCGGCGCGACCCACATGACGGTGGAGCTCAGCGTCCCCGACGGCCGCTTCGGCTTGGCGTGGATCAACCTGCACGACCCCGACGGCCGGCCCCTGGACATCGAGCAGCCGGTCGCCAGCTCCAAAGACGGTCGCCGCGCGACGGTCGTGGTGGGGCCCGACCGGCTGCGGGCCGGCGTCTACGAGGTGGCGGTCGAGACCAGCCTGCGTAACCGCGACGTCAGCGCCACCCGCCTCGACGTGACCTTTTCGGGCCTCGAGGCGCCGCAGTCGCTCACGTTCCCCGTCGCGCTCGAGGGCGACGCCCGGGTGACCTGGCCGGTGACCCAGCGCTTCGATGACGCGTGGCGCGGAAACCTCACGGCCAGCATCATCGGCATCCGGCGCGAGCGCAGCGTGGAGATCTCGAGCGGCACCGACAAGGAGACGCTGACGGTGGCGCCGGGCGTTCGGAGCGTGCGCCTGCGGCTGTCGATGGCCGCGGAGGACTACGCGCGCTTCACCGACGTCGCGGTCGACGTGCTGGACGGCGCCGGCAAGGCCATCGCCCAGAGCGGGTTCGGCTCGCGATTCACCCAGCTCGACTTCGAGGCGGCGCCCGGCGACTACTCGGTGCAGATCGTCGCGGCGACGGTGGACCAGCTCGCCGACCTGCCCAAAGACCTCACCTTCAGCGTCCAGATCTCAGAGCTTCAGCGTTTCGCCGCGCCGATGCCGCTCGAGGTCAGCGCGCCCGGCGCCGCCCAGCCGGTGGCCTTCTATCCCGGCGTCAGCACCGCGCTGACCCTGGCCGCGGCAGGCCCGCTGGTCGCGCTCCCCTCGGGCTACGAGCACGCCGCGCTGGTCTCCGGGACGCCGGTGGGCGAACCGCGGCCGACGATCCAGCAGGAGCTTGGGCTCGAGCCGATCCCCTGACGGGCCAGGGGCGCCGTCAGCGTCAGTCGCCGCGGCCGAAGAGGCGGTTCAAGCGCCCCAGCATCCCGGTCGGCGGCGCGGCCTCGTCGCCGGCGGGCGAGCGGCCCTCCAGCAGCGGCGTGATCCGCTCGAGATAGGCGCGCACCAGCTCGACCTTCTTGAGCGCCGACTGAAAGGTCGGGTCGCCGCTGCGGGCTGGCGGTCCGAGTGCGGAGGCCAGCGCGTCGGCGTCCTTGGCCAGCTCGCGGACGCGCCGCTCCGCCTCGGGGAGCGAGCCGCGCTCGAGCAGATCGCGCTCGAAGACCTCGAGCTCGCGGAAGGCCTCCTCGTAAAACGCCGTCGCTTGCCCGGGCGTCGTCAGGCGCGTGTCCCGAGGGGCCCGCAGCGCCGCCGCGGCCGCCGCGCCGAGGGTCGGCACCGTGGTCGGGCGCGCCAGCGCGCGCGCGGCCGAGTCCTGGGTGCTGGGCCGCGGCCGCGGCACGCCAAGGCGTGGGCGTTCGGTCAGATCGGG
>CAZNZH010000818.1:1466-2773 GCA_964577445.1 uncultured Myxococcales bacterium | reverse complement strand
TGGTGCCAACCTCGATGGACCAACCAATCGGTGTCCCAGGAGGGAGAATGAACCGTCAGGAGAAATCGCAGCAGGTAGAAGAGCTGCGTTCACTCTTCGACGGGACCCAGCTGGCGATCATTACGAAGTACGACGGTGTCGTCGTGCCGAATATGGTCGAGTTCCGGGCCGAGCTCGGGAAAAACCAGTCAGGGTACCGGGTCGTGAAGAACAGCCTCGCGAGGCTGGCCACCAAAGATACGGACCTCGAAGCGCTTCACCCGCACTTCAAGGGCCCGGTCGGCGTGGCGTTTACCAAGCAGGACCCCGCGGCGACGGCGAAGATCGTCACCGCGTTCGTCAAGGCCAACCCGAAGATGGAGATCCGCGCGGGCGTCCTCGCCGGCGGAACCGTCATCGACGCTGCTGGCGTCGAGACGCTCTCCAAGCTTCCTGGCAAGGACGAGCTTCGCGGGTCGCTCCTCGGTGCCCTCACGGGCGTCCCGAGAAATCTGCTCGGTGTCTTCACGGCAGCCCAGCGTGGGCTCGTCGGTGTGCTCGCCGCGCGTCAGAAGCAGCTCGAGGGCGCGTAGCCGCTCGGGTCAATCATCAGTGTGACTTTTCAATGAGTGAGCGCGGGCGAAGGTAGTCCGCAGGAGAATCGATACCATGGCAGAGCTGACCAAAGATCAGGTGAAGGACTTCCTCGGCAACATGACCGTCATCGAGCTGTCGGCGCTCGTGAAGGAGCTCGAGGAGGCGTGGGGCGTCTCGGCGGCCGCACCCGTGGCCGTCGCGGCGGCGGGCGGTGGCGGTGGCGGCGAGGCCGCGGCCGCAGCCGAAGAGCAGACCGAGTTCGACGTCATCCTCACCGGCTCCGGCGACAAGAAGATCCAGGTGATCAAGGTCGTCCGCGAGCTGACCGGCCTGGGCCTCAAGGAGGCCAAGGCGGCGGTGGACGAGCCCCCGACGACCATCAAGGAGGGCGTGTCCAAGGCGGAGGCGGCCGACATGAAGGCGAAGATCGAAGAGGCCGGCGGCTCGGCGACCATCAAGTAGCGGCGATAGAGGGTCGGGCGTCTCCTCGTTGGAGATGCCCGACCACTGTTTTTGGGTGTCCGCCTCCACGGACACCTGCCGAGCGCCACACCCAGTGGCGCTCACCCCCTCAGGCAGACCCTCTCTGCTGAGGTAAGGCTGACGAGCCCGCCGAAAGCATCTGTCGGCAAGGAGCAACCGTGGCTGCCCGAACGCTCAGGGATCTCCGGATTCGTAAGAACTTCGCGAAGATCCCGAAGATCATCGACATCCCGGCCAAGCTGGCGGCC
>CAZNZH010000818.1:0-1456 GCA_964577445.1 uncultured Myxococcales bacterium | reverse complement strand
TCCTACGAGAAGTTCCTCCAGGCCAACGTCGCGTCGGACAACCGCGAAGATGTAGGGCTGCAGGGCATCTTCAAGAGTGTTTTCCCGATCCGGGATTTCAACAAGACCGCGCAGCTCGAGTTCGTCAGCTACCATCTGGAGCCGCCGAAGTACGACGTGGAGGAGTGCCGCGCTCGGGGCATGACCTTCGCCGCCCCGGTGAAGGTCACGATCCGCCTCGTGACCTGGGACACCGACGAGGCTGGCAACCAGTCGATCCGCGACATGAAGGAGCAGGAGGTCTACTTCGGCGAGATCCCGCTGATGACCGACAACGGCACCTTCATCATCAACGGCACGGAGCGCGTGGTCGTCAGCCAGCTCCACCGTTCGCCCGGCGTGTTCTTCGATCACGACCGCGGCAAGACCCACTCCTCGGGCAAGCTGCTCTACAGCGCCCGCGTCATCCCCTACCGGGGGTCGTGGCTGGACTTCGAGTTCGACCACAAAGACCTGCTCTTCGTGCGCATCGACCGCCGCCGCAAGATGCCCGCCACGGTGCTGCTGCGCGCGCTGGACTACACCACCGAGGAGCTGCTGCAGGACTTCTACGCGACCGAGGTCATCCGGCTCGCAGAGGACGGCCTGATCTTTCGGCAGATCAACTACGAGCTCATCGTAGGTCAGAAGATCAGCCAGGACATCCTGCACCCCGAGTCGGGTGCCGTGGTCGTCAAGAAGGGCAAGAAGCTCGGCCGCGCCAACATCCGCCGCATGCAAGAGGCGGGCGTCGCCGAGGTCGAGCTGCTGGCCGAGGAGCTGATCGGCAAGGTCTTCTCGCACGACATCATCAACATGGAGACGGGCGAGGTCCTCTTCGACTGCAACGAGGAGATCACCCAGGAGATCCTGGACAAGCTCCTTGAGGTCGGCATCGACGAGTTCGAGGTCCTCTTCATCGATCCGCTCACGGCCGGCCCCTACCTGCGCGACACCCTCAAGGCCGACAAGATCACCACGACCGACGAGGCGATCCTGGAGATCTATCGTCGGCTGCGCCCCGGTGATCCCTCGACGGTTCAGCAGGCGAAGAACTACTTCACGAACCTGTTCTTCAACCCCAGCCGCTATGACCTCTCCGAGGTCGGCCGCGTCAAGCTGAACCACAAGCTGCACAAAGAAGACTCGATCAAGGAGACCGTGCTCACCAAGCGCGACATCCTCGAGACCGTGCGGCACCTGATCGAGCTGAAGAACGGCAAGCACGGCTACTCCATCGACGACATCGATCACCTCGGCAATCGCCGGGTGCGCGCCGTCGGCGAGCTGATGGAAAACCAGTACCGCATCGGCCTTGTCCGCATGGAGCGCGCCATCAAGGAGCGCATGTCCATGAGCCAGGAGCTCGAGACGCTGATGCCTCACGACCTGATCAACGCGAAGCCCGTGAGCGCGGTGGTCAAGGAGTACTTCGGCT
>CAZNZH010000817.1:0-2777 GCA_964577445.1 uncultured Myxococcales bacterium | reverse complement strand
CGAAGACGCCGTTACACTGGTCGACGAACACGCACTTGCCGCACTGGGGCGGGTGAAACTTGTCGTGGCGCTTCTGCGGGTACTTGTCGAAGGCCGCCATCAGCCCGTCGCCGTCGGCCGGGTAGGTGAAGGTCTTCTGGCCGTCGTGGTGGATCTTGTGCGCCCACTGCGGGAGCTGGCAGTACGCGTAGTTTCCGAGGTTCACGTCGAACTCGGGATCGAGCGCCTCGAAGCCCTTCAGCATGCTGTCGAAGTACGGCGACATCTCCGAATAGCGAGGCATGATCTCGCGAAAATACTCCATCGTCCGGGTGCCCGCGTCGGCCGGCCGCACCTGGTCGATGTGGATCTGGCGCACGCCCAGCTCGGCCACCAGCGCCGGAAAATCGGGCAGCGACCGGTAGCTCTCCTCGTTCACGCACAGGTTGATGGTCAGGTCCTGACCCTGCGCACCCAGGTAGCGCATGCCCTCGATGATGCGGTCGAAGCTGCCGCGGCGCTTGGTGACCGCGTCGTGGGCCGCGCGGTTGCCGCCCTGCACCGAGAAGCGCCACTCGTAGTTGCCGCCCAGGGCCAGCACCTTGTCGCAGAACTCGGGTTTGCGCGTCTTCACGCCGTTGGTGAAGATGACGATGGTCTCGTAGCCCAGCTCGACCGCCAGCTTGAGCGCCGGCATGAAGCTCTGCTGCGTGGTCGGCTCGCCGCCCAAAAACGTCACCCGCCGCGAGCCCTGCGCCCGCCCGCGCCGCAGCGCCTCCAACACCGGATCCGCCGGGATCTGCTTGGCCAGCCGCTCCTCCGTGAGCTGCCCGCTGACGCAGAACACGCAGCGGTTATTGCAGACGTGGCCGAGCTGAAGCTCGATCTGCGGCCCCTCGCCGAAGATCGTCAGCTCCTCGGCCTCGCGGAGGTGCTTGTCGCTGTGCTGCTGCGCTTCGGTGGCCATATCAGTGCGTCCCCGGCGGGGCTTCGGGCCCGAGCGCGACGTCGGTGTTTTCCAACTGGATGCCCTTGCGCTCGGCCATCCGCCCCTCGGAGCGCCGCTTCTTCTCGAAGAGCCGCAGCCCGTCCTCGTTGACCAGGCCGATGGCGATGCGCCCCGCGGCCTCCTTGTCGACGTCGTGGTCGCGCCCCGGCCCCTCGCCTGCGGCCGCCTCATCGCGCAGGTCCGACTCCTGGTCGGCCAGCCGCGCGTCGAACTCGCGCCGCCACTGTGCCAAGCTGCGGTGCGCGTAGCTCGGGTCGGTGCCGTCGTGGATGATCTGCGACACGATGCGGTCGCGGTCGACGAAGACCGGGTAGAGCTCCGCCGGGTCGTAGCCGTCGCCCCGGTCGAAGAGCCCGCCGCAGATGGTCCGCAGCGAGCACACGGTGCACGCCTCGGCGTACAGATGCCCCCAGCGCGTCTGGCGCACGGTCTGCTTGGAGTCGAGGAAGTGCACGATGCGCTCCTCGCCCTTGACGATCTTGCGCGTCTCCGTCGACGCCCACGCGAACTCGGTCAGGTAGCACAGCGGCATCTTCTCGACCCGAAACGTCCGCCCCGAGTCGTAGAGCAGCTTGCACGCGCGGTGCAGCGACGCCTCGCAGTCTCTCAGGCGGTGCATGTACTCGCTCTGGTTGACCTCGGCGCGCCCCATGGACGGGTCGAGGTTATTCCAGACGAAGTGCGGGATGTACGGGTGATGCTCGAGGAAGTACTCGATGTTCTCGTCGAGGTGATCCGCGTTCTGCTTGTTGATCACGCAGTTGATGTTGACCGTGATGCCGAACTCGGCCGCGTTATCCAGCGCCTGAAACGCCCGCGTCAGCGTGTTCGGGATGCCGCGCAGGCGGTCTTCGACCTCAGGCCGCACCGAGTAGATCGAGACGTGGGCGTGCTGAAGCCCGGCTTCGGCCAGCTCGCGCGCGAACTCGCGGTCGGCCAGCTTGTGGCCGTTGGTGATCATCCGCACGTGCAGCCCGCGCTCGCGAGCGTAGCCGGTGATGCGCGGCAGCTCGGGGTGCAGCGTCGGCTCGCCGCCGGTCAGGATGATGCCGTAGTAGTCGCGGGCGACGAAGTCATCGACCAGCACCTTCATCGTCTCGAAGGTGTGGACGTAGGGGGTCGTCGGATTCGAGCAGAACCCGCAGAAATGATTGCAGTGACGCACCACCTGCAGGTAGCCGAGATTGGCCAAGCGCGCTCCTCCTCGATCTCTGGACGCCCTGCCGAAGCGGACCGCCGTGCCCCCGAACCGCAGAGATGATACGCGAGGGCGGCATGCGGCCACAACGACGGGGCGCGTCCGGCGTGTCCGTCGGGCGCCGCGCGGGCCTCAGCCCGTCGGGTCATCCCCCTCGGCGGCGTGGTCCGCGAGGCCGGCCCGCGCTGCCTCCGCGACGTGCTGAAGCTGGCCACCGCAGGCGTGGGGGTTTTCACACATCCAGGCGATCACGGCGCGAAAGAGGTCTCCGATGCCCGGCTCGCCCTGTTGTTGAAAAGGCGCGAAATCTTTGCGGCGCGCCTCGGTCAGGGGCACGCCGCGCCGCCCGAGATCGGCCTTCAGGGCGCCGTACGCGGTCAGGTTTGTCGCGTTCAGCGCGACGAGCACAGGGTGAAACGTGAAGACCTTCAGGCCCGGCGAGGCGAGATCCAGCGCGTCCAGGCTGCAAGGGAGGCCGCGCTCGAGGTGGACGTCGTCTTCGAACCAGATGGGGATGCGCACGACGCCGGTCCAGCTCAGAAAGGGGCGCAGGCCGCTGACGCCGTCGTGGAGGTCGGCCGCGTCGTAGCT
>CAZNZH010000816.1:0-2780 GCA_964577445.1 uncultured Myxococcales bacterium | reverse complement strand
CCCCCGCTCCGCCTCGATCTCCGCGATCCGCGCCGCGCACGCCTTGTGCCGCTCATACGCCGCCTGCGACAGCCGCGTGTACACCCCCGAGTCGGTCATCCGCTCGAGCAACTCCGCCCGCTCGTTCGCCCCCGCCTCCAAAAACGCCGCGAAGTCCCCCTGCGCCAGCAGCACCGCCCGCCGAAACTGCTCAAAGCTCAGCCCGACCCGCTCGGCGATGGCCGCCAGGGTCTCGGTCTTGGTCCCGCCCAGCTTCTTCTGCGCCTCGACGTCGGTCAGGCTCATGGTCTGCGCCTGAAGCGCCCCGCCCGCCCGCTTGCGCGCCCGCCACACCTCCCAGCGCGCCGCGTAGCGCCGCCCGTCGCCGCCGACGAACTCGACCTCGGCGTACCCCTCGGCCGCCCCCCGGCTCAGCAGGCTCCGCACGTCGTTCGCCTTGATGCGCAGCGCCTCGTCGTCGCCCGCGCGCCCGATGGCCGCCACCTCGCGCCCGCCGTCGCCCAGCCGCGGCGTCTTGTCGAAGAGCGCCAGGCACACCGCGTCCAGGATCGTGCTCTTGCCCGCCCCCGTCGGCCCGGTGATCGCGAAGAGGCTCGCCGCCCCGAGCGGCCCGCCCTCGAGATCCACCTCGAAGTCCCCGGCCAGGCTCGCCAGATTGCGCCCACGGATCCGCGCGATCCTCACGCTGCCCCCCGGGAAACCTCGTCGATCAGCTCGTGAAACGCCGCCAATAGCTCGCGCGGCGGCTCGCCCTCGTGGTCCCGCGCGTACCGATGCCGCAGCACCTCCTCGGGCGTCAGCGTCCCCAAGGCCCGCACCTCCACCGCGTCGCCCAGCGCCTCGCCGTGCCCGGTGAGGCTGATCCCGAACGACGCCAGCCGCGCCCAGCGCCCCTCCAGCGCCTCCACCAGCAGGTGCCGCAGCGCCGGCTCCGGCTCGCTCAGCGCCACCGCGACCTCCAAGAAGGGAGGCGGCAGCTCGGGGTCCGACCCCTCGGGCGCCTCGCCCGGCAACCCGCGCAGGCCCTCCAGCACGGCCTGTAGCGGCGCAAACCCGCTCGCGGGGACGCGCAGCACGTCGACCGACCGAGGCACCCGCAGCGGCTGAGCGCTCACGAGACGCCCGCCCGAGATCTCGACGACCACCACCTGATGGGGATAACACCGCTCCGCCAGCGACAGCGGAATCGGCGACCCCGAGTAGCGCACCCGCTCGTGCCCGACCGTCTGCGCCAGATGCAGGTGCCCCAGCGCGACGTAGGCCACGTCCTCCGGGAAGATGTCGGCGGGCAGCGCGTGCTGATTGCCGCCCAGGATCTTCCGCTCCGACAGCTCGCTGACCTGCCCGCCGGTCATATACAGGTGGCCCATCCCTAGGATCGCCTGGCCCGGCTCGCGGCGCGCCCGCGCCAGGGCCAGCGCCCGGTCGTACACCGCCCGCACCCCGCCGATCAGCGAGTCGCCGTCTGCGTTTTCGCCCACCGCGGGCAGGTCCGCCGGTCGCAGAAAGGGCACGGCGGCGACCCAGGCTTCGACCTCGCCGCCAGCCCCCCGAAGCGGCGCCAGCACCGCGTCCGCCAGCGCCTCGTCGTCGTCGGTCTGCGGCAATCCGCCCACCAGCCGCACGCCCAGCGCCCGCAGCAGCGGATTCGGCGCGTCCAGCCGCGCCGCCGAGTCGTGGTTGCCGCCGATGGCGACGATGTCCAGCGCCCCAAAGCGCCGCCGCGCCTCAGCCAAAAAGCCATACCACTGCTCTTGGGCCGACGGCGGCGGGTTCGCCGAGTCGAAGATGTCGCCCGCGATGAGCAGCGCGTCCGCCCGCTCGGCCTCGATCTGGTCGAGCAGCCACGTCAAAAACCGCGCGTGCTCGAGCGCGCGGTCGAGGTCGCGCAGCCGGTGGCCCAGGTGCCAGTCCGAGGTGTGGATCAGCCGCACCGGTTCACCTCACGCATTGAGCGCCCTGAACCTGGCTTTCAGCCCGCCGGCGTCGAAGGGCTCGGGGTCGAAGCCCTCGAGGAATTCAGCCCACCCGTGGTCCAGATTGGCCTCGGCCTTGGCGACCAGGAGGTTCGCGTACCCCGGCGTCCCGCCGCAGTCCTCGGGCGGAAACGCGCGCGCGCCGTCGATGAACTCGCAGCGCGCGCCCGGCTTCGCCTCGTCGATCTCCCCAAACTCCCCGGCGGCGTCTATGGAGCCACCGTTCATGCGCACCCCGGACCGCTCCGGGTAGCCGCGATGGCGCCAGAGCTCGACTTGCTCGGCGTGGAGTTTCTGAGGCCCAAAAAAATACGCGGCGCGGGTCTCAACGGCCGGTTCGGAGCCATCTTCGCTGCCCTCGAGCTGCTCGCTGTCCTCGAGAGACCGATAGAGCGCCACCCCGAACGCGTCGCGATCGCGAGCTTTCACCGCGACCCCTCGATCACCGGCAGCCACCCCTTCCCGGCGGTCGCTGCCTTGCGCCGCGCGGCCATCTGCTTGACCTGCCGACTTCGCCCGGAATTGCGCTTCGCCACGTTCGGTCCTCCTGTCGCTTCGGAAGCCTTCGCATACGCCCCAGCGCGCGTCCAGCCCTGCCGGCCACACGGCGCTTCTGTCCGGCGCCGCGCGCATCGTGTAGCCTACGAGCCAGCGAAATCCTCACGATTCGCACGCCCCGGAGGCTCCATGCGCGCTGCCGCATTCGCCCCGCTCGCCCTCGCCGCGACCCTCGCGCTGGTGGCCTGCCAGGACGACGCCCCGAACATCGAGCTGCGCTTCGACCGCAGCGCAGCGAACGTCGCC
>CAZNZH010000815.1:0-2788 GCA_964577445.1 uncultured Myxococcales bacterium | reverse complement strand
CTACCACAAGCACCTGGGCTGAAGCCGCGCGCGAGGCTCACAACGAGAGAGGCCGACCGGGGGGTCCCCGGTCGGCCTCTCACGAGCTGCCGATGGGCCGTCCCGGGTGACCCACAGGCCACCCGGGACGGACAGGGAGGCTAGGGCGCCGCCGGCCCGCAGACGCCCACGACCTCGTCGGTCCCCGACTCCGGGTCGTCGAAGATGGTCGTGTCGCAAACCTGGGTGTCCGGGCAGGCCGGGCCACCCTCGATGCAGAACTTGAGGCAGACCGCGTTGCCGTCGGCGTCGACCGCGAAGCAGGCGCCACCGTAAGTCGTCGCGCTCGCGTCGCAGAGCACGCCTGACGCCGCGCAGGCTTGGAGCGGCGCCACCGCTTCGGACTCGGCGTTCGCCAAGCAGATGTTCGGCAGCACGCAGCGCTCGCCTGCCGGGCAGCCGGGGGTCGCGTTGAAAAACGAGCAGCCGCTGCGGCACACCTGGGCGCCCGCCGCGCCATCCGGCTGACAGGTCGCGCCGGCCACGCAGCCGGTGCTGATCGCCGTCATCGACGTCGAGCAGTCACCGCCCAAGGCCACGGCTCCGGCGGCGAAGCAAGCGCCCTCCGGCCCGAGCCCCAGCCCCTGGCAGGTGAAGCCCGACGCGCAGGCGGTCGCTCCGTCTACGGTGCAAGGATCGTAGCAGGCGCCCACGGTCGGGTTGTCGACCTGGCCGAGGCAGACCTTGCCGCCGGCGCAGGCCGTCGCGCCGCACTCACCGGCGACGCAGGTCTTGGTCGAGGGCGAGCAGACCTGGGTTTGGGGGTTCGCGCAGTCCGTGACGTCCTCGCACGGGATTGGGGCGCCCTGGCACAGGCCGATGGGCCCGCCGAACGCGTCCGCGCACGACTGGCCAGCCGCGCTGCACGAGCCGCCGGTCACTTCGCAGAGCTGAGCGCAGGTGCCCGCCGCGTCACAAGCGCCAGCGATGATGGTGCCGTTGTTGGCGCAGAAGGCACCGAGCTTGGCTCCAGCGGCGCAGGCCGCGCCCAGCGTGGCCGGGTCAACGGTGACGTTCGCCACGCAGTTGCCGTTGGGCGAGCAGGTCTGGCCGCCCTCGCAGCCGGGGACCTCATCGAAGATCGAGCAACGCTTCCGGCAGACCGTGGCGCCGCCGCTTCCGTTCGCCAGGCAGTCCAGGCCCTCCGCGCAGCCGGTGCCGAGGTCCGTCTCGGTGCAGGCCTGCCCGTCCGTGGCCGTGCCCAGCTTGAAGCAGGCGCCGCCACCCTCGCCGTCGACCTCGACGCAGGTCGACCCGGCGCCGCAGGTGTTCGCGCCGGTGGCGTCGCAGCCGGTGTAGCAGGCGCCGAAGGTCGGGCTCGGCGACTGGCCGAGGCAGACGCCCGTCTCGCCGCACATCCCGTCGTTCGTGCAGGTCACGGCAGAGCAGGTCGCCGTGGCCGGCGCGCACACCTCGGTCGCGGGGTTCCCACACTCCTCGTTGTTCTGGCACGGCGCGTTCGCCACCACGCACTGACCCATCGCGCTACAGGACTTGCCGTCGGTGCACGCGCCGCAGGTCCCGCCACAGCCGTTGCTACCGCAGACCTTGCCCTCGCAGCTCGGCACGCACGAGGCGCACTCCGGGTGCGTGGCACAATCCGCGCAGGTGCAGCTCTCGTTATACGGCGAGCAGACCCCGTCATCGATGCAGTTGGTGGCATCCGAGCAGAATGCGTCGTCGGAGCAGTCGGCGCACACGCAGTCGTCGGCGAGAGTACATTGGCCGTCCTTCACGCAGCCGACGCACATGCAGGCGTCGTTCGTGACCGTGCACGCGCCTTCGGGGACGTTGACGTCGCCGCAGGTCAGCCCGCTCGAAGCCTCGCACTGGCCGGCGCCATTGCACACATCGCTACCGGAGCAGGTGCCGCAGCTCCCACCGCAGCCGTCATCTCCGCATGCCTTGCCGGCACAGCTCGGCGTGCAGACCGTCTCGCACTGATTGCTGGCGTTACAGGCCATGCCCGCGTTGCAGCTCCCACAGGAGGTGCCGCAGCCGTCATCTCCGCATGCCTTGCCGGTGCAGCTCGGCGTGCAGACCGCGATGCACTGTCCGAGGACGTTGCAGTTCGCGCTGCCCTCGCAGGTGCCGCAGGTGCCGCCGCAGCCATCGTTTCCGCAGGTCTTGCCTGTGCAGTCCGGGGTACAGCCCTCGCACGCGCCGTCAAAGCAGGCCTCACCGGCGTCGCAGGTGCCGCAGCTCCCGCCACAGCCGTCGTCGCCGCAGGTCACACCGTCACAGTCGGCCGTGCAGGACGCGCAGGTGCCGCCCGCCACGCAGGCCGTGCCGGCGTCGCAGGTGCCACACGAGCCGCCGCAGCCGTCGGTGCCGCAGACCTTGCCGGTGCAATCGGCGACGCAGCCGCCCACGCACTGGCCGCCGGCGGTGCAGCTCTGTCCGACGCCGCAGGTACCGCACGAGCCGCCGCAGCCGTCGTCGCCGCAGGCGCTGGTGGCGCAGTCCGCGACGCAGGCGGCGCAGACGCCGTCGTGGCACACGTCGGTGCCGTCGCAGAAGCCGCACGCGTTGCCGCAGCCGTCGTCGCCGCAGGTCTTGCCGGTGCAGTCGCCCGCACACTCGCAGACGCCGCCAGCCGAGCAGGCCTCGCCGGTGCCGCAGGTGCCGCAGTCACCGCCGCAGCCGTCGTCGCCGCAGGTCTTGCCCGTGCAGTCCGCCACGCAGTCCGTGACGCACTTGCCGGCCGGCGAGCAGATCGCGCCGGGCGGGCAGCTCCCGCGGGTGCCGC
>CAZNZH010000814.1:0-2793 GCA_964577445.1 uncultured Myxococcales bacterium | reverse complement strand
GTCCACGGTGAACGACTCCCCGAGCTCGCCCTGGCGGCTCTCGGGGATGGCGATGCGCAGCGCGGCGCGCGCGGGGTCGAGCAGCTTGAGGCAGCTCGCCGCGGGCGGCTGAACGGAGCCCGCGGTGCAGGCGATGGACTCGACGACCCCGGCCGTGCCGGCCCTCCAGACCCAGCGACCCCCATCGAAAGCCGGCGGGTCGCCCGACCCCACGCCCTCCTCGGCGCTGTGCATCAGGGCGGCCTGGTCCAGGCGCTCCGCCTTGAGCCGGGCGAGCTGCGCGCGGGCCTCCTCCAGCGCCAGGCGCGCGTCCTGGACCACGTCGGCGGTCAGGTAGCCGTCGCGCACATCCCGCTCCCGCTGCCGCAGCACCCGGGCGCGGCCCTTGACCACCTGCTCGAGCTCCTTTTCCTGCGACTCAAAGCCCGCGAGGCTGGGGGTCACGAGGTCGGCCAGCGGGTCCCCGACCGCGACGCTGTCTCCCAGGCTCACGCGCCAGCGGTTGATGCGCCCCTCCATCGGGGGCCCCAGGGCGACCCGGGCGCCGGCGGGGAGGGTGACCTCGGCGGGGAGGGTCAGGGCGGCGGCCTCGGAGGCGGGGGCCGCGGGGGCGAAGGTGAGCCGGCCGGCGACGGAGTCGGCGGGGTCGGCCGCCGGGGGCGCGGTCGGGCCCGTGACGGGGCGGTCGCAGCCGGTCGCCGCGAGGGCGAGCAGCAGGGCGGGCAGCAGGGCATTGAGGATGGAGCGGGTGGGCTTCAAGGGCTGTCTCCGGCGGCGAGGAGGTCGGCGAAGCGGCTGGCTTCGGCCGCGTCAACGGTGAGCGCGATGGCGGTCGCGAGCCGGGCGTGCTTGGCTTCGTGCAGGTCCCGCCACGCGTCGACGAGTCGGATGCCCCGGGCGGCGCCGCGGGCCAGGGCCGCCTCGACCAGGGCCAGGCGCTCGCTGAGCGGGGCGAGGAGCGCGTCGTCCAGGCCCTGCCACTGCCGCCGCAGGGCTTCCGTGCGGCCTTGGCGGGCGCGCAGGGCGAGGCGGAGCTCTTCCAGCTCGGCCTGGCCCGAGGTCACCTCGCGGGCCGCGCGCGCCCGCGCCACCTCGGCGTCGGCGCGCCCCGGGTTGTCCAGCGGGATCTCGAGGGAGAGGGTCGGCGCCGCCCACAAAAAGCCCGAGTCCTCCAGGTGGGCCAGCAGCCCGAAGTCCAGGCGCAGCGGGTTCAGCTCGGCGGCCGCGGCCTCGCGCCGGGCGACGTCGGCGCTGGCTGCGCGGGCGAGGAGGGCGGGGTGGCGCTCCAGGGCCTCGGCGGCGCGCGTCCAGCCATCAAAGACGGTGGGGCGGGTCCATGGCTCGGGGTCGCTCAAGGTGGGCTCCGCGCCGAGCAGGCTGCGCACGACGGCCGCTCCCTGGTCGGCCTGGCTGCGGGTTGCGATGAGCTCAGCGCGCAGCCGCGCCAGCTCGGCGTGGAGGTCGGCCTGGTCGAGGCGGGTCAGCCCACCCCGGGCGACGGCCTGGTCGAAGGGGGCGAGCATGGCCTCGTAGGTGGCGATGTCCTCGGCCAGGTGGGCGGCGACGACCGCATGGCCGCACCAGCTCAGCCAGGCCCGGCTGGCCTCGAGGCGGTAGTCGAAGCGCTCGGCGTCGGAGCGGGCGAGTACGGACGAGGCGTGGGAGCGGAGCTGGGACTGAAGAAGCGAGCGGCGGTCGGCGAGCTCGAGGCGCGCGCCGACCCCGACGAAGCTGTCGGCGGCGCCCCGGTCCCTACGGGCGACGCCCACCCCCGGCTCCGCGGTGACCCAGAGCGCGTCCCAGCGCCCGCCCACCCTGCGCTGGGCCGTCTGTAGCCCGCCATGCTCCACGACGGCGGCGCGGCCGCGGCGGGCGGCGAACTGCTCGGCGGCGAGTCGGGGCACAGCCTCCCAGGTCACCAAAGGCTGCGGGTCCGCAGAAGCCGCGGACGCGGCGGTGACCCCGAGGAGGAGCGCCGGCAGCAACGCCAACGGGATGGGGGATCGGATCATCAAAGGCCTCCAGTCGAGCAGGAGACCTCATACGCACGATCGGCGGCCGCTGCCTGAGAGGGACGATGAGAGTTCTCTCATCTACGCTTCGTGGGGGCCCTCCCGAGCCGCCCCCGTCAGCCCGCACCCCCGGCGCGCGCCCCCAGCTCGACCCGAACCAGCCCCGACCCACCGCCCCGCTCTGGCCCCCAGGACGGCCCCAGCGCCGCGCAGGTATTAACCATCCCGCGCCCCTCCCCGACCCGCCCTGCGGCCCCCCAGCCTCGCGGATCTCCTCCCGCGGATCCCCTCCCGGGGTCCAGCCAAAGGGCCGAAAATATTGCGATTTTGGATGATCCCGCGGATCCCCTCCCGGGGTCCAGCCAAAGCCCGCGGATCCTCCCCCCGATCCCCTCGGAGATCCCCTCCCGGGGTCCAGCCAAAGGGTTGAAAATATTGCGATTTTGGATGATTGATGCGTAAGTGCTGGAGATTGCAGGCAAAAGTGGCTGAGGGGCGTTCGGGCTCGTCGCGGTGAGGGGGTGATGGGGGGCTGGCGGGGACGGTGAATGGTGGTTCAGTTGGGATTTTGGGGTGGGGCGGCGGGGTGAGGGCGCGGGATTTCGGCGGGTTTTGGGGTGGCGGGCGCAGGTGGGCCTTTGCGCTCTCGGGGGCGGGCGCGGGGACGGTGATCGGGGGAGACGTGGCCGGGGGAGGTCAGGTGGGGGCCGCTTCCAGGCGGACGCGGTGGGAGTGGTAGAGCTGGTAGGTGCCGCGGGGGAAGCGGACGCTTCGGTTGCCC
>CAZNZH010000813.1:0-2794 GCA_964577445.1 uncultured Myxococcales bacterium | reverse complement strand
CCGGCCGCCGCCCCACCTGCGCGCCGCCCGACCGCACCGCCCGTCGCCGCCCCGACGATCGCAGCCCCCCGCCCGCGCCCGCCCGCCGCCTCGGCCCGCCCCTCGCCACCGCCGGCTAGAATCGCCTCGGCCCCAGCACCCGACCCCGGCCCACGCACCCGCCCGCTCCTCGGCGACGGCTCCGTCCCCGGCGAGCTGCTCGCGGCCGCCCAGCGCGTGCTCGGTGTCCGCGACGGCTTCGGCGACCGCACCTTCCTCGCCCACATCGTCTCGGTCGCCGCGGTCGCCGTCGACGTGAGCGCCCCGCGCCCGGTCTACAACGCCGCCGTGTGGGCTGAGCTCGCCCGCTCCGGCCGCACCTTCGAGGGCGCCCTCCCCGAACCCGGCGACCTCGCGTTCTTCCACCGCGTCGACGATCTCGACGGCGACGGCTCAGCCGACGACCCCTTCAGCGCCGTCGCGGTCGTCGAGCGCGTCCTCCCCAGCGGGGTGGTCATCTGCATCGGCGAGGTCCACGGTGAAGTCCGGCGCTTCGCCCTCGACCCCACCCGCCCCTGGGTCGTCCGCGACGAGGCGACCGGCGAGGAGGTCAATTCGCCGCTGCGGCGCCGCTCGCTCCACGATCCCCCAGGTGCGGTCGTGCTCGCCGGCGGCTTGCTGGCCGGGTACGCGCGCCCCTGAGCCCCGCAGGTCGCCCCTACCATGTCCGAACTGGATGCCCCCACCCGGCACAAGCAGCTCACCGACGCCCTGACCGCGTTGGTGCGGGCGCTGGTGCACCTGCAGAAGTTCGGCCCGGCCCACCCGATGGTCCCGTCGTCTCTGGACCAAGCCCACGCGCTGCTCTTTCCGCCCGGCGGCAACGGCTGGCCCGTGTCGATTCGGCGCGGCTCCCGCGCCGCGACAAGCGCCTACGAGCTGGTGGTCCACCCGTCGCTCCTCATCGACATCAGCTCCCAGTTGCCGCTCGGCGGCCGCGACCGCATGATGGCGCTCTTCGACACGCTCTTTGAAGGGGCGCGCTTTGAGGTCCTGGCGATCCTGCCCGGGTGCCCCTTTCAGGGGTTTCGCAACGCCTTCATCGGCCTGTGGGCGCTGGCCAGCTCCGGTCGCGCGCAGCAGCCCGACGACGCCCTCCGCATGCTGCTCGGCTCTGGCGCGTTGCACGTCCTGCCCTGCGGGGTGGCGCCGCCCCTGCCCGGCCGCGTGCTCACGCCCGGTGCCGCGCGCTGGCTCGGCGCCATGCGCACGGTCTTCGCCTCGGTCTCCGACGGCACCTACACCGGCAGCATGGACTTCGCGGCCGTGGCCGAGACGATCTGCCGCGGCGCCATGCAGATGACCGAGGACATGCGCGACGTCGGTCAGCTCCTCACCTCCGTCGACCTCCTCCTCGACGGCCTGGACCCCACCTGGGGCGACCGGGTCCTCGCCGAGCTCGCCGCGGCGGTCCCCCCTGCGGCCGTCTCCCCGGTCGCGGGCGTCTGCGACAACGTCGTCGCTCAGCACGGCGGCCCCGGCGAGCTGGGGGCCCGGCGCGACAACCGCGGCACGCCCCTGATGAACTATCTGCTGGCCGCGAGAGCCCTGCGCGCCCGCACCCTCGGCGCCGCGGCCCCCAGGGCGGCGTCGGGTGCCCTCGACGAGGCGTGGTCCACAGAGCCCCCCGTCGACGTCGATCCTGTCGAGCTCGCCGACCCCTTCGCGACCGAGGGGACCGACGCCGTCGACGACATCTCGCGCCGGATCATGATGGGCTCGGCCCGCGTCGGCGCCACGGCCTCGAGCGCCATCTCCGGCCTGTCCGACGAGGTGGACCTGCGCCCGGACGACGCGTTCATCGAGCTCGACGACGTCGACATGGTGGCCGACGAGGCCGTCGAGTCGCCGGAGCCCGCGCCGTCTCCGCGGGCCACCCGCCGGCCCTCCTGGCCCCCGGTCTCCGAGCAGCCGGCGCTCGCTCGCGCTCCCACGCCTGCCGCCACCGGGTTTGAGCTCGCCGAGGGCCCCGGAGCGGGGCTCGCGCCGCCGGCCCGCCGGACCGTGGAGTCGCCCCCGCCGGCGAACACCCCCGCGCGGGCCACGGTGCCTGGCGTCGAACCGCCGCCCCCGCTGGACGACCGCGCTCACCAGTGGATGGCCAGCTACGCGACCCTGGGGCCACACCTGATGGAGCGGGTGCGCCATCCGGCATCCGACAAGCACTATGATGGCGCCATCACCATCCTGGCCCAGGTCGGGGCGGCGTTTCTGGAGGCCGGTGACTACCCCGCGGCCATCCCTATCCTTCGGCTGTTCAAGGCCCAACAACGCGAGGCGGCGTCATGGTCGCGGGAGCGCACGCTCTCGTTGGCCGCCGCCCTGGGGCTGCTGCTCCACCGCGCTCGCGCTCGCGCCGTGGTCCAGGCGTTTCCCGAAGCCGACCTCGCCCACCGCGACGCCGCCTTCGAGCTGCTCTGCGCCTACGGCCCCATCGTGGTGCCCGCGCTCGCCGCGCAGCTCCTCGACACCCGCGCGTCCAACTCCGTTCGCAAGGAGATCTTCGCGATCATCGAGGGGATGGGCCAGCCCGCCGGCCGCGCGCTCGTCGCGACGGTCGCTCGCAACGCGCGCCGCTGGAACCGCGTGCTGCCCCTGGTCCGCCTGCTGGGCGCCATCGGCTATCGCGAGGCCGAGCCCGTGCTGGCGGACTTCCTCAAGCACCCCGAGCCGGCCCTGCGCGCGGACACGCTGCTCAGCCTCTACGGCGCCCTCGGCCGCGAGTCCGAGCCCTACCTCATCGAGGCCCTCGACG
>CAZNZH010000812.1:0-2794 GCA_964577445.1 uncultured Myxococcales bacterium | reverse complement strand
CACTGTAACTGTTACACATATTGTGAAGCGCTGTGACAGTGCGAGTCGTGAGATGCGAATTGACCGAAACGAATCGAGCCCGGCGTGGGGGTGTAACATGGTGTAACGGAATGACGCGCCGCGGCAAGGTGCGTCATGGGGCGCGTTGGTGGATCTTGTCTCCCCTTTGGTCTCACGCCGGCCCTCGCCCGGGCTCTCACTGCGGGGCCCCATGGCGGTCATGGCTACCAGACGCTGTGTGCTTGGACGTGGCCGGTCACCGCGGTCCAGGCCGATCACGTCGATTCGTTCGGGCCGCAGGACCATGACGCCCACGTTGCTTGGCGAGTGTTTCCAGGGGCCGAGGGCGGGTTCGTCCCACAGGGCCGCGGGCTCCTCGCAGGTGCAGCCGCCCGCGACGCCGCCGCTTTGGCACATCGCGGGGCGTGCGTCTCGGTCCCTGTTGAACGACACGCGTCTGGGTGCGACGCGGAGGACGCTGGCCTATAACACGCGCCACCAGGGGCAGGCCACGATTCGGTCTTCGAGGCGGTAGGTGTCTTCGCCGTCGTGGAGGAGCAGGCAGCCTTTGACGGTGTCGTCGTATTCGTCGCGGAAGGCTCGGAGGTGGCGCGCGTCTTTCGGGCGCGGCGCTTGCGTGGTTTTGACCTCGATGGCCATGACCTGTCCCTGGCGTTCGATGACGGCGTCGACCTCTTGGCCGGACGCGGTTCGCCAGTAGAGGATCTCGGGGCGCTCGCCGCGTTGGCCTTCCGCCCAGGCCAGCAGGTCGGTCACGACGAGATTTTCAAGGTGGGCGCCTGTCGGTTCACCGCCGGCGAGGTGCAGACCGAGTCCGGTGTCGCACCAATAGAGCTTCGGCGATTTGATGAGGCGCTTCGTGCGGTTGACGGCGTAGGCTTCGAGGCGAATCAGGAGGTGCGAGGTCTCCAACAAGCCCAGATGGCGGTGGACCGTCGACTGCGGGAGTCCGACGTCGCGCGCCATCTCGGTGTGGTTGATGAGGCCGCCCACCCGCATCGCCGCCGCGCGCATGAGGCGCCGGAAGTTCGGGACGCTCTGGATGTTGGCGAGGTCGCGCAGGTCCCGTTCCAAGTAGGTCCAAACGTAGCCCTCGAACCAGGTGGCGCGGGCGGATTCGGGTAGCTCGATGGCCGGGACTGGGAAGCCGCCACGGCGAGCGAGAGCGCGCCAATCCTCGCGCGGCGGGCTCGCGTCCTGAAGCAGCGCCGGCCAGTCCGCGACAGGGGTTTCCCACAGCTCGCTCCAGACGCCCGCGCGGCCTTGGCCGAGCTGCTCACGCCGGGTCATCGGGTGCAGCACGCGATAGGCGGCGCGCCCCGCCAGCGAGTCCGCGACCGCCTTCATCAGCAACAGATTGGCCGAGCCGGTGAGCAAGAACCTCCCGGGCCGTCGCGGGCGCTCCAAATCGACCAGCGCCTTGATGGCGAGCAGGAGCCCCGGCTCGCGCTGCGCTTCGTCGATCGTCAGGCGCGGCGCGCGCTCCAAGAAGTCTCGCGGCGCGTCGGCGGCTTGTTCACGCGCGCCGAGGTCGTCGAGGCTGACGTAGCCGCGCGGCGCGATGGTGTCGCTTTCGCGCGCCAGCGTGCTCTTGCCGGTCTGGCGCGCGCCGGTGAGGACGGCGACCGGGAACACGGCCAAGTCGTCGGCCAGCGGGTGGGATACGAGGCGCGGGAAATACCCGGGCGCGGGGGAGTCAGCCATAGGGAGATGGTGACATCAAACCGAAATGTGGGCAATTATCATGCAAGTAGTGGGCAATTATCACCCAATGCGAGGGGAATACACACTGCGGCTCGCATCCCGCCCGGACTACCGCCGTGGTTTTGACCGCTTCGTACGCACAAGCCGCAGGTCCTTGCGGAACCAAACGATCGTCGCGGCCTCGGTTTGTCCGTCTGAACGCGGCCCGACCTCACGCGCGTAGCAGGTGCACCGCCACCGCCCCGTCGATGCCCGCGCCGCGGTTCGCGAGCTTGCGGTCGAAGGTCGCGAATGCGTCAGCCCGGCTGCTCGAAGCGAGGTGCAGCGCGTCGGCGAGTTCGAGACCGCGCAGGTTCCAGTCCAACGCGACAAGGACGGCGTCACGGTCTTCCAGGTGGAGCTCAGGGTATCCCGCGAGGAGCCGGAGAGCTTGATTGACCGAGTTCGCGTCGAATCCATAGGTGAATCCGAGCACCCAGGCGGTCTCAAGTAGAACTGTCTTCGGCAACATCGTGGCGTTGTCGCGCATGAGCTCGACCGCCACTCTGTGTTGCCCTGGGTCGTCGGCGGTGAGGAGGCGGACCACGATATTGGTATCGAGCGCGATCACTTCGATGCTCGCGCGCCCTCAGCGATACCGGCTTCCATCTCCTCGAGCGTCTTCGCCGGGCCGGAAAACTTCAGGCAGCCGGCGATTTCGCCAAGGGTCGTCTGCCGTGGGGCTCCGACCGGGCGAAGGACCAGCGCGCCGCGCGTGAACTCAACTTCGAACTTGGTGCCGGCGACGAGCCCGTGGCTCTCCCTGAACTCCTTTGGGATGACGATTTGGCCTTTCGTAGACAGGGTTGCGCTCGCCATGCTTGCCTCCTGGCCTGTTCGTAAGCCGAGAGTAAGCCTAGCGCGGCGACGGCTCGTCGTCCACGTCGAGGACCACCTGCACGCCGACGCGGCGGCCGTCCTCGGTGCGGAAGTAGGCGCCGGGGTAGGGTGGGAAGGTGCGGGCTCGGAGGAGGTTCAGCAGCTCGCGGGCGGTGGTGGGGGCGTCGAGGTCGATTTCGTCGATGGGGGC
>CAZNZH010000811.1:0-2796 GCA_964577445.1 uncultured Myxococcales bacterium | reverse complement strand
CCCTCGTCGGCGGGGGTGACTACGCCGCCGCCCTGCGCCTCGCCCGCCAGCTCGCCGGTATCGACCCGGACAGCTCGGGCAACGACCGCCCGCCGATGCCGAGGCGACCCGCGCCCGCGCCGCCGCCGCTGCTCGCGGATGACGAGCGCGAGCAGCGGATGCGAGCGGTCCGCGTCGCTGTGCTGCACTACGGCTATCTGTCGGGGTGGTGGTGTCACGAAGACACGCCGAGGCCGGGCGAGCATCTGCGCTACCTGGCCGACCTCGCCGGGCTCGAGCGGCGCCAGATCCCCCGGATCCTCGCGGCGAGTGAGACCGCCGGGGCCTACCTGTCGCACCGGCTCAAGTGCATCCCTGCGGACCCGCTCGCGGGCATCGTCACCGTATGCCCCGCCCGTCGGACCGGCCTGCGTGAGTACCTGCGACACCTCGGCGGGCCCGAGCTGGGCGCCGCCGCAACTCGGGCGGGCCTGCTCTACGCCGACGGGGCCGAGGCGCTCAGCGGCCGCGTGGTCTACGTGTGGACGGATGCCCGGGGCCGGGCGGTCACGCTGACCGGGCGCCGCGTCGACGGGCTCGGGCCGGATGGCGCGCCGAAGGTGCTAGCGCTGCCGGTGCATGGTGCGGGGGCCGACCTCGCCGCCGGGGTGCCACGACCGGCCGTCCCGTTCGGCCTGCACCTCGCGCTCGCGCTGCCGGGCCGGCCGCTCATCGTCGAGGGCGAAACCGCCGCGCTCGCCGCCCTGCGCGACAAGTGCCCTGCGGTGGCGACCGGGGGCACGTCGCGAACGCCAGCCGCGGACCTCGCCCTCGCCCTCGACGCGCGAGTCGCCGATGCGGTGGTGGTCTTCGACTACGAGCGCGACCGAACGAAGCAGCCTGCGACGGATGCCCGGGCCGAGGCGCTCGCCCGAGCCCTTGGCTGTGACTGGCTGCCGTCGAGCCGGAGGGCAGCATGAACGACCTGACGCGCGACATCGACGAGCTGCAACCGGGCGCCGCGCACCTGCTAGCCGCACTCGCGGTGAGACCGGCAAGCGCTGAGTGCGAGGCCGCCCCCCGGCCAGGGGGCGACCCGCGGAACCAACACAATCACACGACCGAGGATAGCATGAACCAAGCCAGTTGCAGCCCTGCGCCGTCCCCGTTCGGCGGCCCGCCCACGCGCGGCATCATCGCCGACGATCCGCCCCCGTTCCCCGTCAATTCGCTGCCACTCCAGATCGCCGCGTGGGTGACCGAGATGGCCCGCGTCAAGGCCGTACGCCAGGATGTGCCCGGCGTGCTGGCCCTGGGCGCGCTGTCTTGCGTGGCGGCATGGGTCCCGCACGACGAGCTGCCACTGCGGGTGGAAAACGGTGGGATGAGCGAACCGCTCAACCTCTACTGCGTCGCCGTCGAAGAGAGTGGCTCGAACAAGTCTGGGGTCTTGGGGCCGGCGGTCGCGCCCTTGCGCGAAATCGCGGCCGAACTCGCGGCCGCGGCCCTCCCTGAGCAGGCGAAGTGCAAGGCCGACCGGGAAGTGCAGCAACTGGCCATCGACGCGCTGAAAGAGCAGGTCAAGCGCGCTATGCGGAGCACAAAGGGTGACACGTCGGCCTCACCCGGCGCGAGGTCCCGCGACGACCTCGCGGCCGAGCTCCAGGACGCGCAACTGACCCTCGCCACCTTGCCCACGCCCCCTGACCCGTCACTCATCGAGAGCGACACCACGCCCGAGGCGCTCGCCGTCGCCGTCGCCGAGAATCCCGCGATCTGCTTGGCGACCTCCGAGGGCCACGAAATCTTCGCTGCTATCACCGGACGCACGGGCAACGGTCCGAACATGGACCTGATGCTGAAGGGGTGGGACTGCGAATCGACGTCCGTTCGGCGGAAGAGCGCGCCTCGGATGGAAATCCATCGGCCGACGATCGCGTGGTCAGTCGCGGTCCAACCGGTCACGGTCCGCAACCTGGGCAAGTTCGACGGCGACCTCAACGAGCGGGGGCTAGTCGGGCGGATCTTGTGGGCCTACCCGGAGACCGTCATCGGCACACGTAGGCCCCCGTCTGGCGCGCGGATGTCCGAGGCCGTCACCGCCGGCTACCGGGCGACGATTCGCCAGCTCTTCGACCTGAGAGCCGCGGTCGACTCCGACGGGACCGAGCGGCCGATGACACTCGCCGCTGAAGCGCACGATCTGCTCGCTGGCTTCTACGTCGAGACGGAGCAGCGGATGGCCGACGGATGCGACCTCGCGTGGTGCAGGTCGATGGTGTCCAAGATGCGCTCGCAAGTCCTGCGCCTCGCGGGGCTGCTGCACCTGGCCGGCGGGGGCGACCCGGGCGGCATCGTCAGCGCGGACACGGCAAGGGCCGCTTTGGACCTGGGCGAGTACTTCCTGGCGATGGGGTTGCGTGCCTGGCGCGCGATGATCGGAGGCGACGGACTGCCCGCCGAGCGACTCTGGCGCGCGCTCAAGTCGCGTGCCGTAGATACCGGGATTCCGTACACAGATCCTCGAAATCCAAGGGGCGGTGGCAGTTCTGAGGATCTGTGTACGCTTCGCGGCATGACGGAACGGGACCTCTGGCAGTCCGTTCGCCGGTCGTTCAGCGGCATGGATGACATGCGGGCCGCGCTGGCCGAACTCGAGCGCGCCGGCTACGTCGCACGCATCGAGCGGGGGGCCGAGGGCCCGGGGCGGCCGGGCTCGCCGTGGGTGGCGCTCAATCCGCTAGCATGACCTGCCCGGGCTCTGTCGCATCGAGCCGGCCAGCGGGTAACGCGAGGCGCCCGCTCGTCCTAGATTCT
>CAZNZH010000810.1:0-2800 GCA_964577445.1 uncultured Myxococcales bacterium | reverse complement strand
CCGTCATCGGGTCGTGGGGCCCAGACCGGGTAGACGCCGACGCGCTCGGAGACGGGCGTCGCCGCGTAGACCGCGCGCCAGCCTTCTTCCCACGCGCCGTCCTTCGCGGCCCGGGTGCGCAGCCGGGCGTCGCGCGCGTCGAGGTTGGACAGCCACGCCCCGACCGCGTCGAGCAGCGACAGGTCGGGCGTGCCGGAAAACGTCGCGACCAGCGCCGGGGCGCCGTCGGCGCGGGCCGTGCCGGTCGTGGCGGTCTGGGCGCCTCGGGCCGCCAGCAGGTTCTCGAGAGCGTCCAGGGCGCCGGCGTGGGTGTCGATACCGAGCTGCCAAGCGCACATGGGCTTCTCCGGACTCTGGCGTGACGATGTGAGCGCAGGATGGCAGCCGCGGCCGGGCCCGGCAACTCGCGCCGGCACGTCAGAAGACCCCGGGCACCAAGATCCGCCGCCCGTGGGGGTAGTCGGGGAACTTCTCCAGGTACCACCGGTGGTTGGCGACGGCGCGCGGGGCGAGGTTGGTGACGGTGAAGATGAGAAACGCCAAGCCCGACAGGGACCAGCTCGCCAGCGCGAAGCCGGTCCACTCGAGGATCTCGCCGAGGTAGTTCGGGCAGGTGATGTAGCGGTAAAGCCCCCCCTCGGGGATGCGGTAGCCGGTCTCGCCCGGGGCACGCAGGGCGAGCAGGACGCTGTCGGCGTGCAGGTTGATGGCGAGGCCGGCGATGAAGACGGCGACGCCGGCGAAGAAGAGCGGCGAGGCCGAGGCGAGCTCGGGGTAGCTGCCGAGCTGAGACAGCCAGCGGGCGTTGGTCCAGGCGTTGACGAGCTGAAAGCCGAAGGCCATCAACGCGACCACCAGGGGCATCATCTTGCCGCTGGAGCGGATGCGGAACGGGAAGATGAAGGTGCGGTGGATGTAGTGGATCTGCCACAGGGCGCACAGGGTCAGCGGCACCGACGCCAGGGCGTGCTCGCCCTGGGCGTAGACCCACAAAAAGAGCAGGACCGCGGGGCTCTCCATGAAGATCCAGCCGGCGCGGGCTGGGATCTGTGGCCCCCAGCCCTCGCGCGCGTGGCGGCCGTAGGGTGCGGAGATGAAGAGCAGCACGATGAGCGCGACGACGCCGCTGGCGATGACACCGTAGCTGAGGGCTCGGTAGAGCTCGAGTTCGGTCACGGGCCCCCCTGGGCTACACGTCGCGCGACAATGGGTCGGCCGGAGCGTTCGACGCGGCGTGGCCGGGCGTCAAGTTGTCAAGCGCTGTGCCCGTCGCACCCCGTCCCCGGTTCGGGCGGGCCACGGGCGGCCTGGGGGCGTTCAGCGCTGGCCCCAGCCGGCGCGCGGGTGTAAATGAAATCAGGTCCCGGAGAAAGCAGTGCCCGTTCAGCCTCACCCGACCTCGCAGGATCTGCTGGCCTACATCGAGGCGAGCCCGACGCCTGTGCACGCGGTGGCCGAGACGGCGCGGCGCCTCGACGCCGCGGGCTTCAGCGCGCTGTCCGAAGGCGATCCGTGGAAGCTCAAGCCAGGCGACGCGCGCTATGTGATCCGCGGCGGCACGATCCTCGCCCTGCGCGTCGGCCAAAAACCGGCGGCCGACGCCGGTTTCCGCATCATCGGGGCGCACACCGACTCGCCGAACCTGCGGCTGAAACCCAACCCGGACCTGGACGCCCACGGCTACCGCCAGCTCGCCGTGGAGCCCTACGGCGGCCTGCTCGCCTACACCTGGCTCGACCGCGATCTCGGGCTGGCCGGCTCGGTGGTCCTACGCGACGACGCCGCCCCCGGCCGCATGACCACGCGGCTGGTGCGCATCGACCGCCCCATCCTGCGCATCCCGTCTTTGGCGATCCACCTCGATCGCGAGGTGAACACCGCCGGGCTCAAGTTGGACTTCCAAAAGCACCTGCCGCCCCTGCTGGGCCTCGCCAGCGGCGACGGCGAGCACCTGGCCGGCGGCGGGGTCCGGCGCCTGCTCGCAGGCGAGCTCGGCGTGGAGCCGACGGCGATCCTGAGCTTTGATCTCGCGCTCTGCGACACCGCGCCGCCGGCCTTTGGCGGGCTCGACGGCGAGCTCATCTTCTCGCCGCGGCTCGACAACCAGGCCATGTGCCACGCGGGCCTGACAGCGCTTCTGCGCGCGGCCCCCGCCGACGCCACGCAGCTCCTGTGCCTGTACGATCACGAGGAGGTCGGCAGCGGCTCGGCCACGGGCGCCGGCGGCAGCATGGTCGTCGAGCTGATGCGCCGCCTCGCCGAGGCCGAGGGCCCAGGCGCCACGGCCGGCGGGCTCCCGCGCGCCGCCGCCCACTCCTGGCAGATCTCGGCCGACATGGCCCACGCCCTGCACCCCAACCACTCCGACCGCCACGAGCCGCAGCACCAGCCGCGCCTCAACGCCGGCCCGGTCATCAAGGTCAACAACCAGCAGCGCTACGCCACCACCGCCGAGACGGCCGGGCTCTTCGAGGCGCTGTGCGCCGACGCCGGCGTGCCGTGCCAGCGCTTCGTGACCCGCTCCGACCTCGGCTGCGGCTCGACCATCGGGCCGATCTCGTCCGCACTGCTCGGCGTGCGCACCGTCGACGTCGGCAACCCCATGCTCTCGATGCACTCGATCCGCGAGCTGTGCGGCGCCCACGACCCCGAACCGATGACCGCCGTCATGGCGCACTTTTTCACCTGCTAAAATCTGGAGATCCCCCATGACCGTCGCTGAACCAAAGCCCGCTCCAATCCGAAAGCCCGCTCCGACCCGAAAGCCCACCCCGGGCGCCACGCACGCGGTCACCCATCA
>CAZNZH010000809.1:0-2808 GCA_964577445.1 uncultured Myxococcales bacterium | reverse complement strand
GCGGGTCTCCGCGACCAGGCGCTGTAGGTAATCCAGCACGGGGTCGGACGCGCGGACCCGCACGACGCGCTCCTGCATCGCGGCGACCTCTGCGGCGTCCAGCACCGGCTCGATGGCCTCGGCCACGTCGCGATAACCCAGGGATCGAATGATCGCCCGCTCGACCTCCGGCGCGGGGTAGCCGATGGTCACCCGCACCAGGAAGCGGTCGAGCTGCGACTCTGGCAGCGGGTAAGTGCCCGAAAACTCAAGTGGATTTTGGGTCGCCAGCACCATGAAGGGCCGCGGCAGCGGGTGGGTCGTGTCGTCGACCGTGACCTGCTGCTCGTTCATCGCCTCGAGCAAGGCGCTCTGGGTGCGCGGCGTGGTGCGGTTGATCTCGTCGGCCAAGAGCAGGTTGGCGAAGACGGGCCCGGGGCGAAACGAGAACCGCGAGGTGGTGCGGTCGTAGACGGACACGCCGACGATGTCGGCGGGCAAGAGATCGCTGGTGAACTGCACGCGCTTGAAGCTACAGCCCAGCGCGTAGGCCACCGCGCGGGCCAAGGTGGTCTTGCCGACGCCGGGGACGTCCTCGAAGAGCACGTGGCCCTGGGCCAGCATGGCGATGATGGTCAGCTCGACCGCCTCGCGCTTGCCGACGAAGAGCCGCTCGATGGCGCCGATCATCGCCTGCAAGCGAGCAAAATCCTCGCTGTGCGCGGCGCGTTCCGCCTCCAGACTCAAGACCATGCAACCCTTCCCGGTGTCAGGCGTCGCCCGTCGGACCATGTAGGCCGGCCGCGACGACGCGGTTTCTGAGGAGGCCGAGGCCCTCGATCTCCACGGTCACCTCGTCGCCGGGGACCAAGGGCCCAACGCCCGCCGGTGTCCCCGTGGCGATGACGTCGCCCTGCTCGAGGGTCATCACCCGGCTGATGTACGACACCAGGGTCTCGACCGCGAAGATCATCAAGGACAGCGGCGCCTGCTGCCGAAGCTCGCCGTTGACCCGCACCGTGAGGAGCTGGCCGGCGGGCTGAAAGTCGGTGTCGATCCACGGGCCCATGGGCGCGAAGGTGTCAAAGCCCTTGCCGCGCGTGAACTGGACGTCCTTTCGCTGCAGATCTCGGGCGGTGACGTCATTGAAGACCGTGTAGCCGAAGATGTGCTCGCGGGCGCGCTCGGGTGAGACGTGGCGGGCGCGGCGGCCGATGACGACGGCCAGCTCGCCCTCGTGGTGCACCAGCTCGCTCTGACCCGTGGGGAAGACGATGGCGCCCTCGTGGCCCAGGAGCGCGCTCGGCGGCTTGAGGAAGAGGAGCGGCTCGGCCGGGACGTCGTGGCCCAGCTCCTCGGCGTGGGCGCGGTAGTTGCGGCCGATGCACACGATCTTCGAGGCGCGGACGGGCGGCTGTAGCGTGATGAGGTGCCAGGGCGTCGGCTCAGCGCCCGGCTCCAGCGCCTCGTCGAAGAGCGGGCCGCGTAGCGGGAGCACGCCACGGTCGGTGACCTGCCCGAAGCGGTGCTTCCCGGCAAAGCTGGAGTAGACGTAGCGCGGCATCGCGGCCACTCTACGTTCCCCCTGCCGGCGCGTAAAGTCTGCGCCGCTGCGAGGGATTCGAGGTTGGAGGACACCATGACAGAGCAGCCGATCACCACCTGGCACCGGTCGCGCGGCGTGGACCTGGGCGTGCGGGACGGTGCCGAGGCGCCCCTGCGATTTGGCGACGTGGACCAGGAGATCACTGCGATCTTGGAGGGTTGCGGGCTGGTCGACCTGAGCGCGGAGGCCGCGGTGGAGGTCACGGGCAAGCACCGGGCGCGCTTTCTGCACGCGATGACGACCTGCCAGGTCAAGAGCTTGGTTCCCGGGCAGGGAAACTACGGGCTGGCGGTGGACCGAGGCGGGAAGCTGGTCGGGCAGTTCTGGCTGGACTGCGAGGACGAGCGGCTGGTGATGTGGGCGGCGGGGGCGATGCTCGAGACCCTGCGTGAGCACTTCATCAAGCACCGGGTGGCCGACGACGTGCGCTTCGGCGCGCTGCCGGCGGCGAGCGTGCTGGGGCTGGCGGGGCCGGGCGCTGAGGCCGTGGTAGGCGCGGCGCTGGGCGAGGCGTCGGGCATCGAGGCGGCCTATGGGTGGCGCGACGTGCGCATCGGCGAGACCCCAGCGCGCATCAGGCGAAACGAGCAGCGGCTGAAGGGGGCGGGCTACGACGTGACGGTGGCCGCGGACGGCGCGATCGCCGTGTGGGAGGCCCTGGCGGCGGCCGGGGCGGTGCCGGTGGGCAGCGAGGCCTACGACGTGGTGCGCGTGGCCCGCGGCGTGCCCCGAGACGGCCTGGACATGGGCGAGGCGAACATCCCGCTGGAGTCCCAGGTGCTCTACGACACCATGGACTGGGACAAGGGCTGCTACATCGGCCAGGAGGTCATCGCGATGATGCACTACCGCGGCCGCCCCAACCGGCACCTCGTCGCCCTGCGGCTGGGAGGCGCGGGCCCGCTGCCAGCGCCGGGCGCAGAGGTGGTAGCCGAAGACGGCAAGCCCGTCGGCGTCTTGGGCAGCGCGGTCAGCCACCCCCGGATCGGCGGCGCGGTGGCGCTGGCGGTGGTGAAGCGCAAATACAGCGAGACCGGGGCGGTCCTGGCCCTGGCAGGGGGCCGCGGGGCCACGGTGACAGCCCTGCCCTTGCTGTAGGGCCGACGGGGACACGCGGGCGGCGAGGCGGTGTAAGCGTCAGACGCCCGCCCGAGGTGGCGGTGAGGGTAAGCGCACGAGAAACCCGACCATCGTCGCCATGGTGATGACGTTGATGGCCGACG
>CAZNZH010000808.1:0-2824 GCA_964577445.1 uncultured Myxococcales bacterium | reverse complement strand
GGCCGAGGCGTTGTCGGGGATGACCAGCTTGACCGGGATGCCCAGCACGCTGCCGATCCACGCGTAGGCGATGCCCGCGTTGCCGCTGGAGCTGTCGATGATGGTGCGCGACGGGTCGAGGCGGCCGTCTTCCAGCGCCTGCAGGAGCATGTAAAGGACCGGGCGGTCCTTGAGCGAGCCGCCCGGGTTGCCGCTCTCGACCTTCGCGTAGACCTCGACGTCGGGGCACTCCTCCCGCATCAGATCGATCCGCACCAGGGGCGTGTTGCCCACGAGGCCCAAGGCCGGAAATCGCGCGGCGTACCGGCGCTGGAGTTCCTTCATCCGCATCGCACGCACTCCATCCCAAGCCCGCTCCATCCACAGTCGGCGCCCCAGGGGCGTCGATGTATAGGGTTCAGGGGCCGCATGGTCAATGACGCCCGTGGCGGCTCATCTTTTCTGGCACCGAGTGCCGCGATGCTTGCATCGAGCGCGCGCTTCGGGGGAAATTGCGCCCGCTCGGGGAGACCACGCCGTCACGCGCCCCCGGATTGTCGCCCCCAGCACGGAGATCGCCCCCATGCGCTCGGTCCACCTCGTCGGCTTCTTGGCCACGCTCCTCGCCGCTCCCGGCGCCCTCGCTTGGCCCAACGGTCCCGACGAGCCCGCCTGCGCCGACCTCCCCAACGACCCCGGCTACCGCGGCGACTGGAACCTCTGGTCCTTCGTGCCCGGCCCCCACGTCGACGCGAAGTGCACCGCCGACTGGATTCGCAAGGACTGGACTGCGCTCCCGGGCTTCCGTGAGGAAGAGAAGGCCCTCGGCGCCGGCATCCACGCCGACCGCGCCTGGCAGCGCACCACCGGCGACCGCCGCGTGATCGTCGCCGTGCTGGACTCCGGCGCCTACTGGGATAACCGCGACCTGGTCAACAAGTACTACCTGAACCGCGGCGAGCTGGCCGACTGCAAACCCGACAAGCTCGCCAACCCGCCCGCTGGCGCCGACGACTTCGACGTGGACGGGTCGGGCTGGTTCGACATCCGCGACTACTACGCGGCCGCCGGCAGCGAGCAGGCGATGCTCGCAATCTGGGACACCAATAAAAACGGCATGTTGGACCCCCAGGATCTCATCCAGAAGTGCTCCGACGGCAAAGACGACGACGGCAACGGCTACACCGACGACATCTCGGGCTGGGACTTCTTCGCCGACGACAACGACGCCTACGACGACAACCGCTTCGGCCACGGCAACGGCGAGGCCCAGGACTCGACCGCCGAGGGCAACAACGGCATCGGCGGCATCGGCGTCTGCCCGAACTGCACCACGCTCATGGTGCGCGCGGGCGACAGCTTCGTCGCGGACGCCAACGACTTCGGCCAGGGCGTGGCGTTCGCGGTGGACTCGGGCGCCAGCGTCATCCAGGAGGCGCTCGGAGCCATCAACAACACGGCCTTCGCGCACCAAGCCATCAACTACGCCTACGACAACAACGTGGTGGTCATCGCGTCGGCCGCGGACGAGCTGAGCTTTCACCACAACTTCCCAGGCACGGGAAACCACACGGTCTACGTGCACGCCAACGTGTACGACGGCACCTCGGCCGACAAGTCGACCACCTTCATGAACTTCAATAACTGCACGAACTACGGGATGAATCTGCTGCTCTCGACGCCGGGCACGGGCTGCTCGTCGGAGGCCGTGGGCATCACGTCGGGCCACGCCGGCATGATCTACTCGATGGGGCTGGCCGCCGGGACCGACCCGCCGCTGTCGGCCGAGGAGCTCAAGCAGCTCCTGAGCACCGAGGTCGACGACGTCAACGTCAACCCGCTGGACAACGACCCGACGAAGTACAAGTCGGGGCCGGGCTGGGACTGGCACTTCGGCTACGGGCGCAACAACGTCCGCAAGACCGTGGACGCCGTGATCGAGGGGCGCATCCCGCCCGAGGTCGACATCGTGGAGCCCTACTGGTTTCAGGTCATCTACCCCGACCGCACGCCGATGGTGGACATCGTGGGCCGGCTCAACCAGCGGCGCGACGGCCGCGCGGCGCGCTACGACTCGGTGGATTGGACCTTCGAGGTCGCCTTGGGCCCCGAGCCGGATGAGAAGGACTTCGTGCAGACCGACAGCGGGACCACCGCTGGGCTCGAGGGCATCGTGACGAAGTGGGACGTGAGCAAGGTGCCGCTGGACCTGAATAAGCGCATCGACGACCCCCACCAGAACGCCGTGACCGTGCGGCTGCGGGCGACCGCGACCTTGCCCGGCGGCGGCAAGGTGACCGGCGAGATGCGCAAGGGCTTCCTCTTCGCGCGAGACCCCGACCTGTGGCCCGCTTTTCCGATTCACCTGAAGACCTCTGGCGAGTCGTCGCCGGTCTTCGCCGATCTCGACGGGGACGGCGCCGAGGAGCTGGTGCTGCCGCTCGCCGACGGGTTCGTGCACGCCTACAAGCCCGACGGCACCGAGGCCGCGGGCTTCCCGGTGGGTCTGGACATCCGCCGCGCGATGAACCCGTCGAACCCGACCAACGTCCGCGGCGCCTGCGCGTATCGGACCGACAAGACGGCGTGTGGCGCGAAGCTCGGCAGCATCGACCCCGACGTGCGCGTCACGATGATGATGGCGCCAGCGGTGGGCGACCTGGACGGCGACGGGAAGCTTGAGATCATCGTCACGACCTGGGACGGCTGGATCTTCGTGCTCAACCACGACGGCACGACCCGCGACGGGTGGCCGCGCTCGGTGGACTTCGCCCTGGCCAAGCCGGGGCCGGACAACATCGTCGAGTCGGGCTTCTTCGCCGCCCCCGTGCTCTACGACATGGAC
>CAZNZH010000807.1:0-2826 GCA_964577445.1 uncultured Myxococcales bacterium | reverse complement strand
CAGATCCACGCCCACCTTCTGATGCTCGGGCTCTTTTTTCTGCTTCTGCTGAATCGCCTCCTCGAGGATGCGCTCGGCTTGCTCGAGCGTGCGGTCGCGCTCGGCCTCCATCTGGATGCTCTGAACGCCCGCCGACACCATGAAGATGATCAGCAGCACCAGCATCACGTCGACCAGCGGCGTGACGTTGATCTCCGCCATGGGCCCGCGCCTGGGGCCGCCGCCGCCCGTGCTCATACCCACGCGGTCCTCCCGGTCACGAGAAGAAGTGGCGGCGGAGGATGTTCAGGTAGTCGGTGCCGAACTCATCGAGCTGCACCTCCAGACCGCGAAGGCGCCCGACGAGGCCGTTGTAGGCCATGACCGCCGGGATGGCGGCGAGGAGGCCGATGGCGGTGGCGACCAGGGCCTCGGCGATGTGTGGCGTCACCGTCTCGAGGATGGGGCGCGAGGCGTCGATGTGCGCGAAGGCGTTCATGATGCCCCAGACGGTCCCGAAGAGGCCGATGAAGGGCGCGGCGCTGCCGACGGTGGCCAAAAAGGTCAGGGCGTACTCCAGCCGGGCGCGCGCCGTCTGGGAGGCTTGGTGGAGGCTGCGCTCGATGTTCTCGAAGGATGAGGCCGAGTCGGCGGGGCGCGCGGCGGGCCCGTCGCCGGCGGGGCGGGTGCTGCGGCCTTCGCGCTCGCGCAGGATCAACTCCAGCTCCTCGTAGCCGGCCCGAAACATCGCGCGCGCCGGTGAGGCCGGGAGCGTGTCGGACATCTGGTAGAGCTCGGCGAGCCGCGTCGCGCTGCGGAAGGTCCTCACGAACCGCTTGCTCTGGCTGATGGCGCGGCCGATCGAGAAGACCTTGGCGCCGATGACGAACCAGCACATGACGCTGAGCAGCACCAGGACCACGAGGACGGCCAGCACCATGCCCCGCGACGCCAAGACGAGCTGAAAGACGTCGACTGGCGCGGCGGCCGGCGCTGTCGCGATGGCGAGGGACAGCGAGGAGAGCGACAGCATGAGGGGCGGAACCTCGCGTCAAATGGGGCAGAGACGGGGTGCGAGGACCCCGGGGAGAGGCGCGAATTCGCTAACATGGGGGATCGGGGCTGTCAAAACGCGCCACCATCGGCGAGTGGGTCCACAATGGGCGGCGGCGGCAGGTTGTTCCGCCGGATTGGAAGCGTCGCGCGCCCTGACCTGTCCGCCTGACCTGGCCGCCTGACCTGTCCGCCTGACCTGGCCGCCTGACCTGGCCGCCTGACCTGGCCGCCTGACCTGGCCGCCTGACCTGTCCGATTGACAAGACGCGGGCACGCCTTAGAATATCGCACAGCAAAACTCTGCAATTTCGGACAATTAGCGAATCGGAGCAGGTGATGGCGCACAAGGACGGCGACGATTCGCGAGGTGTCGGCCAGGGGACGCCAGGGCCGCGCTCGCCGGAGTCGCGCAAGGCGACGATGGTGTTGGACAAGGCCAAGGCGGCCGCGCAGGCGCAGGCGCAGCAGGCCAGCGACGACATGGACAAGACCGGCGCCTTCAGCCTCGAGGACCTGCGCAAGGTGGGGATGCTGGGCGATGAGGCCGACGCCCCGGCGGAGAAGACGACGGCGCTGACCCTGGACGACATGCAGCGGGCGGCGCTGGACGCGCGGCCGGCGGCACCCAAGCCGCCTCCCCGGCCGGTCGCTCCGGCGCGACCGGTGGCCCCACCGGCGGCCGAGAAGACGACGGCGATGACCCTCGACGAGATGCGCCGGGGCGGCGTGGGTGTGGACGCGGCGGGGGCGGCGCCTGAGAAGACGACGGCGATGACCCTCGACGAGATGCGCCGGGGCGGGGTCGAGGGCGAGGTCGGCGTCGCGACCGAGAAGACGACGGCGATGACCCTCGACGAGATGCGCGGGGCGGGGGTCGGGGTCGACACCGCGCCGCCGAGCGTGGCCGCGCCCGACAAGACCGTCGCGATGTCGCTGGACGACATGCGCGGGGCCGACGGCGACGAGGTGCCGCCGCCCACGATGCTGCTACAGACCGCGGGGGTCCTGGCCCAGAAACCGCCGCGGCTCGAGGCGCTCAGCGGAAACGACAAGGGCACCAGCTTCGAGCTCACCGGGGACCAGAACCTCGTCGGGCGCGGGCTGGATTGCGGCGTCGTGCTCGGGGACGCGAGTGTCAGCCGCAAGCACTTCCGCATCGACCGCGCCGGCGACCATTGGAGGCTGGTGGACCTCGGGTCGGGCAACGGCACCAAGGTCGACGGGCAGAAGGTCAGCGAGCTCGTCCTGCGGGACGGGATGGTCATCGAGGCGGGCACCACGACGCTGCGCTGGGTTCACCCCCAGGCGGCCAAGGCGAGGCCGACGACGAAGCCGGGGATGGGGCGGGTGCCGGCGTCGGTGCCGCCCGCACAGGCCGACCGGACCATGGCGATGGCGCCGGTGTCGCCGGGCGCGATCAAGGATTTCGGCGGCGAGCCGGTCGAGGAGCGGACGCGCATCGGCGAGATGGCCGCCATGGAGGTGCTGCCCGAGTGGCAGGATCGCGTGCAGAGCCCGGCGGCGGCGGCGGAGGCGGAGGCGGAGGCGGAGGCGGAGGCGGAGACCGCGCCGGCTTCGGGCGGTGGGGCGCTGAGGTGGGTGGGCATCGCGACGCTGCTGCTCGGCCTGCTGGGCGGCGGTTTTGTCGTGGCGGACAAGCTCGCTGGGCTGGGGATCATCTTCCCGAAGCAGGCGGCGGTGGAGGGCGTGTTCGGCGGCGCCGAGGGCGGCGACGAGGCCGCTGAGCCGGCTGAGGGCGAGGCGCCGGGGGCCGGGGCGGAGGCGGAGGCG
>CAZNZH010000806.1:0-2836 GCA_964577445.1 uncultured Myxococcales bacterium | reverse complement strand
CTCTCTCTCAGGTGCGGTCAGCGAGCTCGGGGGGGGACGGGCGGGCAGTGCTCGGAGATGGCGCGCAGCACGCCGTAGGTTCGGATGAGGTGGAGGCCGACGAAGGGCTTGCCGCTGGTGAGCAGCGCGCAGGCGATGTCGCGGTCGGGGTCGGCCCAGGTGAGGACCTGGCTCAGGCCGATGTGGCCGAAGGCGAGGGGCGTGTTGGGGCCGTAGATGCTGAAGTGGTCGGAGCCGAGCATCATGCCCAGGCCGTAGTGGATGGGCAGCCCCAGGGTGAGATCGACCTCGAGGTAGCTGGCTTCGGCGGTGGCGCGGCGGACCGTGCGGGGGTCGAAGACGGTGACGCCGTCGAGGGTGCCCTCGTCGAGGAGGAGCTGGTAGAAGCGCGAGGCCTCGTTGGCGGTCGCGTAGATGTTGCCGGAGGGGACGATGCCGGTGAGCCAGCGCGGGTCGTTGGAGACGCGGGCGGCCTCTTCGAAGCTGACGCCGAGCGCGCGCTCTACGATGCGCGAGACGGGGAAGGGCGCGTGGCGGCCGGTGAAGGCGTTGTCGGCGACGCGCGGGACGTCGGCTGGGGCGACGCCGTAGTTCATCCAGCGAAAGCCGAGGGGTTTCAGCACCTCGGCGTGGAGGAACTGGCGGATGTCGCGGCCGGTGACGCGCCGGATGATCTCGGCGAGGATGAAGCCGCCGGTGACCGCGTGGTAGGCGAGGCGGCGGCCGGGCGCCCAGGTCGGCTCGGCGGCGCACAGGGCGTCGACGATGCGCGTGGGGTCGAGCAGCAGGTCCAGCTTGTCGCCGGCCTCGGTGAGCGAGGGGATGCCTGAGCGGTGCGTCAGGACGTGGCGGATCGTGGTGGTCCCTTTGCCGTGGGCGCCGAACTCGGGGATGTACTCGGCGATGCGGTCGTCGATGTGGATGGGGCCGCGGTCGTCGAGCAGGTGAATCAGCATGGCGGTCACGGCTTTGGAGGCCGAGAAGACGCAAAAGGGTGAGTCGGTGGTGATGGGGATCGCGGGCGTGTGGGCGGGGTCGCCGGGGGCGTTGCCGCGCAGGTGGCCGATGGCGCGGTCGATGATGACCTCGCCGCGGCGGCGGATGCACAGGGCGATCGCCGGGTGGAGGCCGGTGCGGTAGAGGGCCTCGACGGCGCGCCAGATGGCCGCCACGCCGTCGCCGGTCACGCCGAGGCTGCGCAGCTCCGCCTGGGAGGTGGCCCCGCGCGAGGTGACCGCGCGCAGGTCGGGCGGTACGCGGATGTGGGCAACTCGAGACCGCAAGTCGCGCTGTCCTCCCGAAGGTGGTGGGCCAGAGAGACGAGCGGAGTAGAACTGGTTCTACTGCCGATGGCCATAGGGTTTACTGCCGGCGTGGTGATCCGTCCGTCGGGCGCTGGTCGGAGCGAGGCCGCCGAACTACTCTGGTCGACGGCGCGGGGACCATCACGGGCCCGCCTGATGGAGAGGGCGGATCATGAAGAAGCAGTACCGGATCCTGTCGATGGACGGCGGCCCCAGCGGCCCGACCTACGCGCGCTGCCTCCGCGAGGTCGAGCAGCGGCGCCCGGGCTTCCTGTCGACGGTGGACCTCTTCACCGGGACCTCGGACGGGGCGACGTTTGCGCTGTCGTTTGCGCGCCAGGCGAAGGGGGACCGCGACATCCACACGATCCTCGACGCGATCGACTTCAACAACCGGCTCTTCGAGGCGATGACGCCGACGAGGCTTGGGCTGGCGCGCATGGTCGGCGGGCTGTGGTCGGCCGACCGCTACGAGCGCCTGGAGCCGGCGTTCGAGGGCCACTATGGGGAGTTCCCGACGCTGAGCGCGCTGCCGGGCAAGGTCGCCATCGTGAGCTTCCGCGTGAAGCAGCCGTGGGGGCCGAAGGTCTATAACAACTTCGGGGATGACTCCGACAACGACGTGCGGACCGTGGACGTGGTCGCGCAGTCGGGCGCCTTCCCGGTCCTCATCCCGCTGCGGCAGGGCTATGTGGACGGCGGGATCTTCGCCAACCACCCGGGGATGTGCGCGATCGCGCAGGTGCTGCGCGAGCGGCGTGTGGGGGATCTGCGCGGGGTCGTCGAGCGGGCGGAGGACATGACGATGCTGTCGTTGGGCGGCGACGTGTCGCGCATCGGGGGCCAGATCCCGCCGCGCACCTTCGACAAGAAGCTGCTGGAGTGGGGGTGGATGCAGTGGGCGCTTCACCCGAAGAGCCTGCTGCTGCTGGCGGACCTGATGGTCAACGCCGGGCAGCGCGGGACGTCGTTTCAGTGCCAGGAGGTCCTCGGCGGAGATGAGGTGGCGCTCCCGGGGCGGAAGTGGCGTGAGGCGTCGACGAACTACATGCGCGTCGCCATCCCGTCGGTGGGGTTGGTGCGCGGGATCTCGGAGCTGATCCTGGGGCAGACCGCGAGCACGCTGTCGGCGGCGGAGACGGCGGCGAGCGAGTGGGCGCGCGGGGACAACAAGCGGGAGCTGCGGCCGACGCTGGAGCAGACGCTCTATTGGATCGACAACTACTGGGTGGGCCCCGACATCGCCGGCCAGATCGGCGGCGTAGAGCCCGATGGGGCGGTCGTGGCGCTGCGAAAGAAGCGCGGCGGGTCCATGAGGCCGCGAGCCGAGGCCTGAACGCGTAAGTCCCTGAAAAGACGTCGCTATCGCCCCGCTAGATCCGAATATGGGGCGTCGCTCGCGAGCGGTCGCCGCGCGCGCCGGACTACCAGAAGGGATCGAAGGCAGAGCGCCCGCGAGGGACCCGCTGGGCGGCGGCGCTCGCGGCGGCTGTGCGCGCGTCCTCCCGGATTCGGTCGCGCTCGCGGGACTC
>CAZNZH010000805.1:0-2838 GCA_964577445.1 uncultured Myxococcales bacterium | reverse complement strand
GTGCGGCCCGACGTGCAGGCCGAGGTGGTGGCGGACGTCGCGGGCGAGGCCGACAGCGCGCCGGAGGTCGACGGCGGCTGCGTGAGCGCCGCGGACTGCACGGACGGCTTGGCCGCGTGCCAGGCGGCGACCTGCGAGGCCGGCCGCTGCGTCGTCAGCGCGGTGGCCGACGCGACGCCCTGCGAGGACGGCGATGTCTGCACCGCGGGCGACCTGTGCTCCGCCGGGGTATGCGAGCCCGGCGCGCTGGTGGACTGCGACGACGGCGAGCCCTGCACCATCGACACCTGCGGCGAAGCGGGCTGCGCTCACACCGCGGCCAGCGGCCCGTGCGACGACGGCGACATCTGCACCTCCGCCGACACCTGCCGCGCCGACGGCACCTGCGGCGGGGTGCCGCGCGACTGCTCGGGCCTCGACGGGCCCTGCACGGTCGGGGACTGCGACGGCGCAAGCGGCGACTGCAAGGCCAGCACCTTGCCCGACGAGACCGCCTGCGACGACGGCGACCTCTGCACCACGGGCGAGCTGTGCTCAGGCGGCGCCTGCGTCGGCGCGCCGGCGGACTGCTCGCACTTGGACGGCCCGTGCGTCGCCGGCCAGTGCGATCCACAGACGGGCGGGTGCATCTCGGAGCTTCGGCCCAACGGGCACGTGTGCGACGACACCAACCCGTGCACCGCGGGGGATCGCTGCGTGGCCGGCCAGTGCGCGCCCACGGGGCCCGTCGTGTGCGACGACGGCGACCCATGTAACGGCACCGAGACCTGCGACCCGGGCGGCGGTGGGTGCAAGGCCGGCAAGCCCATCCTTTGCGACGACGCGAACCCCTGTAACGGCGTCGAGACCTGTAACCCCGTGACCGCGCTGTGTCAGGGTGGCTTTCCCCCCTTCTGCGACGACGGCGACGCCTGTAATGGGCTCGAGACCTGCGATGTGTTCAGCGGCGGCTGCCTCGCCGGGTCCGCGCTCTCATGCGATGACGGCAACGCCTGTAACGGCGTCGAGACCTGCGACACCGTGCTCGGCTGCCTGAAGGGGAAAGCGCAGAAGTGCGACGACCTGAACCCCTGCACCCTCGATAGCTGTGACGCCGTCACCGGGTGCGTCCACACGCTCAACCCGGCGTGCGGCTGCGCGACCACCGCGGACTGTGTGGCAAAAGACACACCCGGCACCTGCGACGGCACGCTGGTCTGCATCTCGGGCTTGTGCCAGGTGGACCCGGCCAGCGTGGTCCCGTGCGACACCGGCGGCGACACCGCGTGCGAGAAGACCGTCTGTAGCGGCGCGACCGGGCTGTGCGAGGTCATCTCCCAGGACGGCAACGCGTGCTCGGACGGCGACCCGTGCACGAGCCAGGACACGTGCAGCGACGGGGTCTGCGTCGGGACCGCCAAGTCCTGCGCGCAGCTCGACAGCGCCTGCACCGTCGGCGTGTGCCAGGGCTCGGGGACCTGCGTCGCGGTGCCGCGAAACGAGGGCTCGAGCTGCTCGGACGCGAACCTGTGCACCACCGCGGAGACCTGCAAAGCCGGGGTCTGCGTGGGCGTCCAGCTCGACTGCGGGGGCCTCGACGGCCCATGCACGGCCGGCAAGTGCGACCCCACGTCGGGGGCCTGCGTGAGCATCGCCGCGAACGGTGGGGCCGCGTGCGACACCGGGGATGTCTGCTCGGTCGGCGGCACATGCTACACGGGCGTGTGCGTCGGCTCGCCGAAGGACTGCTCCGCGCTGTCAGGCCCTTGCCGCGTCGGCGTCTGCGACGGGGCGCTGGGGTGCGTGGCGTCGCCGCTGGCGGAAGGCCAGAAGTGCAGCGACGGCGACGCGTGCACCGTGGCGGACAAGTGCGTCGCCGGAGCCTGCGTCGGGGGGCCGGCCGACTGCTCGGCCCTGGATTCGGAGTGCCGCGAGGGCTACTGCGACCCCGTGGCCGGGAGCTGCAAGAGCAAGCCGGCCCACGGCGGGGGCGCGTGCAAGGCCAGCGCACCGTGTGGCGGCGTGGGCACCTGCTCGGCGGGGGAGTGCGACGCGACGCCGGTGAGCTGCGCGGCCTTGACCGGGCCCTGCAAGACCGGGGTGTGCGACGCCGAGACCGGCGGGTGCGTGGCCGTGCCCGACAACGAGGGCTCCGGGTGCGACGACGGCCGGAGCTGCACCACCGCGGACAAGTGCGCGGGCGGCTTCTGCGTCGGGGAGGGCGTCGACTGCTCGTCGCTGGACGGCGAGTGCACCCTGGGCGTCTGCTCGGACGGTGGCGGCTGCGTGGCGGTGCCCGCGCCCACCGCGCTCCGCTGCGACGACGGCGACGCGTGCACCGTGGCCGACGCCTGCGCTCCGAGCGGCTGCGCGGGGGTGGCCAAGGTGTGCGCGGCGAGCGACGCCTGCCACACCGCGAGCTGCGATCCATCAAGCGGCGCCTGTAAGAACACGCCGGCCCACGATGGCGCGCCGTGTGGCGAGGGCAACCTCTGCATCGAGGGCGGCGTATGCGCCGGCGGGAGCTGCGCCGGTGACCAGCCCGACTGTAGCGGCTTGACGCCGACCCCGTGTCAGGTGGCGCTCTGCGACCCGGCCCTGGGCGCCTGCACCCTGGCCGACCTGCCCGAGGGATCGGCCTGCGACCCCGGCAACCCATGCGCGGTCTCGGGGAGCTGCAGCGCGGGGCTGTGCTTGCCGCTGCTCAAGGATTGCAGCGCCGCCGGCTCACCCGAGGCGTGCCTCATCGGGGTCTGCGTGGGCACGACCGGGGCCTGCATCGGCGTGCCCGCCAGCGCTGGAACTGCCTGTAACGACAGCGATCCCTGCACGGTGGACGACGTCTGCGCGGGGGGCCCG
>CAZNZH010000804.1:0-2839 GCA_964577445.1 uncultured Myxococcales bacterium | reverse complement strand
GATCTTCGTCACGACGCTGGCCGCCGCGGCCTACACGGTCCAGGCGCCGCGCCCGCACGACAGCCCGTTGGAACTGCTGCTCGACATCGTCGAGACCCTGCCTGATCATTTTGAGCGATCGCCGCAGCCGGACGGATCGGAACGCTGGTTCCTCGCCAACCCCTCCGCTCTAGGCGAAAACCTTGCCGCCGGGATGAACACTCCCCAGCGGCAGGCCGCCTTCGACTGGTGGCACCCGCGCGCCAAGGCGCACTTGACCGAAGTCGTGGATGCGATCGAAGGCAACGCAGGCATGGACGTATTGCTCGCGACGCTCGAACGCGCGTTCGGCAAGCGCGCGGCCCGCGCGATTCGAGATGACGAAGCGCAGCGGCGCCAAACCAGCAGGCAGATCGGGCGGGTCGCACTGATCTCGGCTGCGACGGCGCCGATCGCCGCAACCGCGCGTGCGCACACCTTCTTCGGGGACTGATGCGCGCGCCGGTTCCTGTCCCGATGCCGACGCTTGCCCAGCGAGCGATCGAGCTCCGCCGTTTGGGGCTGAACGGCTCGACGGTGTGCTTGATGCGTGGTCGAGAGCTTCAGTTTCGCTTCTCGATTTCACCCAGCAGCTTCGGGCGCTACTACGAGTGCCTACTGCGCATGCGGCCGGACTCACGCGCGCCGGACATGCTCGTGCTCGCGCCTGACCTTCGCGCGCTCGCCGGCGAGGATCCGATTCCTCACGTCTATGAGCACGCCGGCCCCGGCGTAAAGCTCTGCCTGTGGTGGCCCAAGCAGCGCGAGTGGATTCCGCAGCTGAAGCTGACCCAGACCTACATCCCGTGGACTGCCGAGTGGCTCTGGTACTTCGAGGATTGGTTGACCACGCGCGACTGGGCTGGTGGCGGCATGCACCCAGAGCCCCCGCGCAAGCGCCAGGTCCCGCAGCAACATCTTGCCGCTGCGTCACACTGAAGGGCCAACGATGCCGCGATCGATAGAAGAAGGATTCGAGGGGTTCCTTGCCAAGCTGAAGGCCACGGCCCCCGAGTCCGACGCCGCCAAACGACACCGCGCGTCCATCGAGGCCTGCCTGAAGAGCAACTTCGGCCTGAAGCGCTTCGTGCGCATCGGATCGTTCGGCAACGGCACCAGCATCTCAGGCTACGGCGATGTCGACTATCTCGCATCGATTCCGACATCGCAGCTGACTCGGTCCTCGTCCTACTCGCTGACGAAAGTGCGCGATGCCCTTGACGCGAGATTTCCGCTCACGGGCGTTCGAGTGAACACACCGGCGGTCGCCGTGCCGTTCGGGACCTACAGATCCGAGACCACCGAGGTTGTGCCGGCCGACTACATCAACGAGCTTGACGGCTTCAAGATCTACGAGATTGCCGACGGCAGCGGCGGATGGATGCGCATCAGCCCGGATTCGCACAACGACTACGTCGCACGCGTCGACGCCACGCACGCCGGACGGGTCAAGCCGCTGATCCGCTTCGTGAAGGCGTGGAAGTACTTGCGCAACGTCCCAATCTCGTCCTTCTACCTCGAGATGCGGGTTGCGAAGTACGCTGAAGGCGAGAGTAGCATCGTCTATGACATTGACGTCAAACGTGTCCTGCGCAGCCTCTGGGACCATCAACTGGCGATGTTGCAGGACCCCTCTGGCTTCTTGTCCGGTTACATCTCCCCATGCAAAACCGAGGTCCATCGACAGGATGCGCTATCGAAGCTCAGTACGGCGGTCGTCCGTGCCGAGAAGGCCCGACAAGCGGTCAACGATGGAAAGATCGCCGAAGCGTTTGACTGGTGGCGTCTGGTCTATGACAACGCCTTTCCAACCTACTACTACTGACCGCTTGGTGCGGCGACCGACACCAACAGAAGGGTGCGCTCGATGTCTCGTTCAGATCCAATTCGCACACGCTACTACGACGCGGTCGAACTGGTCGACAAGGTCTCCAACTGGCTCTTCTACGCCAACGCCGCGCTGTCGATCGCGTCACTGCTGGTGGAGAAGCAAACGCATCCGATCGCGTATGACTGGATCCTGACCTTCTTCGCGGTCGCTGTTGCCGCGCTATTCACCATCGGTCTTGTCAGCCGCCTGTACTTGACCCCGCGCGCCGAGGACAAGCGCCGGCAGGACTTTTTCACCAGCGCCTGCGGCGTGAGCCTGACCCACGAGCAGACCGACGGCTACTACAACAACGACTTCGCCGAGCCTATCAAACGAATGGCCGCCCAAGCGCTGGAGAACGGCCACTTCAGCAAGGCCATCGCGCTGCGCATGGCGCGGACCGAGCGCATCAAGGTGATCGCATACGCGGTCATCTGGTTGGTGTGCGTCTTGAATCGGCAAGCAGATCTCGGGATCGTGGTCGCGGCGTCTCAAGCCGTCTTCAGCGAGCAGGTCGTGTCAAAGTGGCTGAGGCTGGAGTGGCTGCGCATCCGATTCGAGAAGACGTATGACGATGTCTATCGGCTCTTCCAGTCAAAGCCCGCGGCGCCCAAATTCAACGCGATGACGCTGGAGTCGCTCGGCATGTACGAGACCGCGAAGGCCAATGCCGCCATAACGCTGTCCTCCAAGGTATTCCATCGCCTGAATGCGGAGCTGTCTGCCGAGTGGGACCGGATCAAGGCGGAACTGAAGATCTGAGAGTCAAGTAGCCCGGACGCACACGAATGTTCAAGAACCTGCGCAATACGCTCGACCAGCTGTCCAAGACGACGTCGGTCTCTGTCGGAGTCAGCGCCGACGAGAAGGGGTACTTCGACAAGGAATGCCCCAGTGAGACATGCCTCTTCCGGTTCAAGGTGAAGTCGGAGGACTGGACGCGGCTGGAGG
>CAZNZH010000803.1:0-2847 GCA_964577445.1 uncultured Myxococcales bacterium | reverse complement strand
CGGGATGAAGCGGTGCATCTCGCCGTAGAGGCGGACCTCGCTGAGCACCTCGCGGCGATAGGCCGTCAGGGTGCAGCCGTAGTCGTGCAGCACCACGCCGGTCATGCGGCCGATGACGGCGTTGCCGATGCGGCTGGGCAGGGTCACCGACCAGAACGCGTCCTGGCGTTGCGCGCGCCAGCCGCTCACCACGTCGTAGCCCTCGTCCATCTTCGCGAGCAGGCGCGCGATGTCCTTGGGGTCGTTTTGGAGGTCCGCGTCCATGGGGATGATGATGTCGCCCTGGGCGTTTTCGAAGCCGGCGGCCATGGCGGCGGTCTGGCCGAAGTTGCGGCGAAAGCGGATGACGCGCACCCGCGGGTCCAGCTCGCCCAGGCCCCGCAGCACCTCGAAGGACCCGTCCGACGAGCCGTCGTCGACGTAGATGACCTCGTAGGTCTTGCCCAGGGCGTCCAGCTCGGGGATGAGCGCCGCGTGCAGGTGCGGCAGGCTCTCGTCCTCGTTGAACACGGGGACCACGATGGACAGCTCGACCCCTTCCCTCACAACCGCCATAAGACCCCCGCCGCGATGGATGTGCGCGTCACCGACAGCGGCGAACGCTCGCCGTCGATGCGCATGCTGAAGATCTCCGCGGTGAGCTCGGCCTCGATGAAGGCCGCGACCCGCTTGCTTGCATAGACGGTGACGCCGAGCGCAGAGCTGGCCGCGAACCCGTGGGCGCGCTGGCGCACGTCGCTTCGCTTGGTGCCGTCGCCCTGGGCCTCGACGATGGCGTCGCGGAAGCCGTCGGTCAGCCGCGTGCCGACCCAGCCGATGCCGAGGCGGCTGTAGAAGGCGCCCCAACCCTGCTCGACGAAGCGCCAGCGCAGCGTCGCCGCGCCGCGCATCTGGCCGCCCAGGCGCCGCCTGCGGTTTTGCAGCAGGAAGGTCGTCCCGCCCAGGGACTCGAAGACGCCGCCGACGTCGACGCGGCCGAGGCGGTACTCGGCGCTGACGCCGAAGGTGGGCGCCAAGAGCGTCCTGGTGGTGACGTCGAGGATGCCGCCGCCGATCTGGGTGTCGATGACGAGGCCTGAGCGCACGCCTATCCAGCCCGAGCCGCTGGGCGGCCGCTTCATGGCCGCGTGTGTGTCAAAAGACACAGCCGGCAGCAGGAAAATCGCGAGCAGGGCGGTGGCTGGGGCGCGGGTCATGGCCGCTCGTGGACGATGGGATAGCGGCGGCCGACGCCGAAGGCCTTCGACGTGACCTTCAGGGTGGGGGCGGCCTGGCGACGCTTGTACTCCGCGCGGTGGATCAGCGCGATGACCCGCTCGACGGTGGGGCGGTCGTGGCCGCGGGCGACGATGTCGTCGTCGTCGAGGTGGTCTTCGACGTAGGCGGCGATGATGTCGTCGAGGGCTGGGTAAGGCGGCAGCGAGTCGCTGTCGAGCTGGCCGGGGCGCAGCTCGGCGGACGGCGGCTTGGTGATGGTGCGCTCGGGGATGGCGGGGCCGGCGGCGTTGATGAGGCGCGCCAGCTCGTAGACCATCATCTTGGGGACGTCGGCGATAAGCGACAGCGCGCCGGCCATGTCGCCGTAGAGCGTGCAGTAGCCGACCGCGACCTCGCTCTTGTTGCCGGTCGACAGCGCCAGAGCGTTGAATTTATTGGCCCAGGCCATCACGAAGCCGCCGCGGATGCGCGCCTGGATGTTCTCCTCGGCGAGGCCGGGGGCGGTGCCCGCGAAGACGGGGGCGAGGGCCGTGTCGTAGGCGGCCATGGCGTCGCCGATGGGCAGGGTGTGGTGGCGGATGCCGAGGTTTTCGGCCAGGGCGTGGGCGTCGGCGAGGCTGTGGTCGGAGCTGTACGGCGAGGGCATCAGGAGGCCCGTGACGTGCTCGGGGCCCAGCGCGCGGGCGGCGATGGCGGCGACCACCGCGCTGTCGATGCCGCCGGACAGCCCCAGCACCACGTCGCGAAAACCGGTCTTGCGGAGGTAGTCGCGCAGGCCCATCTCGAGGGCGGCGAGGACGGCGGGGGTGCCCTCGGTGGGCTCCGGGAGTTCAGGCGCGGACTGGGGATTTGAGGGGTGGGCGAGGGTGACGTGCAGGATCTCGGGCTGAAATTGGGGGGCCTGGGCGATGAGGCGGCCGGTGGCGTCGACGGCGAAGCTGGCGCCGTCGAAGAGGAGCTCGTCGTTGGCGCCGACCTGGTTGGCGTAGACGACGGGGACTGAGCCGCGGCGGGCGAGGGCGCGGACGATGTGGCGGCGGACGGCGAGCTTGTCGACGCTCCACGGCGACGCGCTGAGGTTGATGAGGAGGTCGGCACCTTGGGCGAGCTGCTCGGCGGCGGGGTCGCGGTCGTAGAGCGGGCGGCCGGTGGCGTCGGGGCCGGTCCAGATGTCCTCGCAGATGGTGACGCCCAGGCGCCAGCCGCAAAGCTCGGCGACGGGGGCGGGCGCGCCGGGGGCGAAGTAGCGCGGGTCGTCGAACACGTCGTAGCAGGGCAAGAGCGCCTTGTGCCAGGTGGCGACGACCCGGCCCGAGGCGAGCAGGCTGGCGGCGTTGAAGAGCGATTTCCCCGTGGCCGCCGGGTTGCGCGCGACGTGGCCGGTGAGGATGGCGATGTCGCGGCTGGCCGGCAGCAGCGCGTCGAGGGTGGCGAGGTTGGCGGCGACGAAGCCCGGCAGGTCGAGCAGGTCTTTGGGCGGGTAGCCGACGGTGGCCAGCTCGGGGAAGACCACAAGGTGCGCGCCAGCGGCGGCGGCCTCGGCGACGCGCTGGAGCATCCGGGCGCGGATGGCGCCGATGGCGCCGACGGTGGCGTCGTCCGAGACGATGGCGATGTGGAGGTCCGGGA
>CAZNZH010000802.1:0-2856 GCA_964577445.1 uncultured Myxococcales bacterium | reverse complement strand
CTTCGTGGCGAAGCGGAAGCGGCGGATGTGCGGCATGTCGAGGAGGCGGTTGACGATCTCGGTGATCTGCTCGGCCTTCAGGCGGTAGGCGTCGCCGCCCGAGATCACGACGTCTTCGACCTCGGGGCGCTCCGACAGGTACTGAAACACGGCCTCCCAGCGGGCGTGGGTCGCCTTGATGCTGACCTTGGCGACCTCATCCGTGGAGCCGCCGACGGCGTAACTGCGCGTACAGAAACGACAATATACTGGGCAGGTGTCCAAGACGAGGAAGAGCGCCTTGTCGGGGTAGCGGTGGGTGAGGCCGGGCACCGGCGCGTCGGCCTGCTCGGCGAGGGAGTCCAGCGTCAGCATCGGGTGGTCGGGCTGAAGCTGCGAGCCCAGCGGCAGGAACTGGCGCCGGAGCGGGTCGACGTAGGGGTGGTCCCAGTCCATCAGCGCCAGCACATACGGCGTGATGCGCACGGACATCGGCGCGTGGTGGAGGCCGTCCTCGACGTCGGCGATGAAGTCGGAGCCGACGAGGTCGCGCACGGCCGCGAAGAGCTTCTTCGAGCTGGTGATGGCGTTGCGGTCCTGCCAGGAGTGGTCCAGGAAGGTCTCCTCGTCCACGCCCGCCCAGGCCGGGATGCGCTGCCAGAACGCGTCGCGGCGGAGCGCCCGCCAGGTCAGCGTCGCCGGGTCCACCGGGGGGCGCAGGTGGCGCGGTCGCTCGGGCAGCGCGTCGCCCGGCTCGGTAGGGTCGGGCGCTTCGACTTCGGTGTGGCTCGCGCTCATGCAGGGGCTCCGCGCAGCGACGTGGGCGAGCTCGACAGGGGCCACCGCGTCGTCCGCTGCCCGGGACGCTTGCACGATCCCGCGGGGCTAGGCAAGGGTGGGCCAACTGCTGCCGTGGAGGACACCCAATGGCCGAGACCCTGCTCTGCGAGCGCGACGGCGACGTCGCCCGCGTCACGATGACCGCGCGCACGATGGCGCCAGTGTTCTTCGACGATCTCGGGCGGGTGATGGCCGATCTGGCAGGCGATCCCTCGCTGCGCGCGGTGGTGCTGCGGGGCTCGGAGCGCTGCTTCAGCTACGGCCTGGACCTGCCGGCGACCTTCCGCGAGCACGGGGCCATCTTCTCCGGCGGCGGGCTGGCCGGGCCGCGCACCGAGCTGCTGCGCCTGATTCGGCGGTGGCAGGCCTCGATCACCGCCATCGCCGAGCTGCCCGTGCCGGTCATCGCCGCGGTCCACGGCCACTGCATCGGCGGCGGGCTCGACGTCATCAGCGCCTGCGACCTGCGGCTCGCCTCGGCGGACGCGACGTTTTCCCTGCGCGAGGCCCGCGTCGCCATCGTCGCCGATCTCGGCAGCCTCCAGCGCCTGCCGGGCATCATCGGCCAGGGCCACACCCGCCAGATGGCCTACACCGGCGGCGACATCGGCGCCGCGCGGGCGCAGGCCATCGGCCTGGTCAACGACGTCTACGCCGATCGTGAGGCGCTGGACGCGGCCGCGATGGCGCTCGCCCAGGACATCGCGGCCAACCCGCCGCTCACCGTCCGCGGCATCAAGGAGGTGCTGGGTTACGGCGACGGCCGCCCGGTGCGCGACGGGCTCGAGTATGTCGCGGCGTGGAACTCGGCGTTCCTCCAGTCCGAAGACCTCGCCGAGGCGGTCTCGGCCTTCCTGAGCAAGCGCGAACCGGTCTATAAAGGCCGTTGACCCTGTGAAATCGCGCGTCTCGGCCCCCCCTCCGGCGGGCGATGCCACATCTCTATTGTTGCGGGCGGGTACGCGGGGGTATCCTGGCGCCATGAAACGATTCATTCTCGCCGTCTCCCTGGTCTCGCTTGGTCTCTCCCCGGCTCTGGCGGCGTCTCCGCCCGCCCCGATCTGCGATGGCCTCGATCTCCTCGAGACCCTCAGCGGGCTGAGCTCGACGCCGACGCTCAAGGTCACCGAGCGCGGCGGGCGCCTCACGGTGACCGACGTCGTGCGCGGGCGCGAGCTCTTCACGGCGGACTGCACCGGCGTCCACGCGCCGCGCGTGCTGCCGGTCAAGCGCCCCGCCAAGGGCGAGCCGGCGCGCACGCTGGTCCAGCAGGATCGCGAAGGCGACGTGCTCTACACGGTGTCCGCGACCGGAAACGGCGCGACGATCTGGACCTTCGCCGCGGGTGGATTCGCCGACCGCGGCCTGCACGTCGCGGCCTTCGACGACGAGACCCTGACCGTCCAGGACGGCGAGGGCGCGCTGGTTTACTCGCGCACGGTCTCGCGGGACCCGCGGGAGCCGGTCGCGCTCGGCACCCAGGTCGAGCGCGAGGGATACGCATACGGTTGTGGGTGCGAGCGCGTGGTCTCGCCCGATGGGCGCGTGGCGGTCCGTTCGCTTTAGTGGGCCAGATGACGCTGCGGGATTTGGACCGGTCGCCGTGCGTGCGACCCGCGCTGTCCGCGGTGGCGTAGAACCGCAGCGAGGCTGCCGTGAGCACGACGACTACCGACGACTTGATTCGCGCCGCCGAAGCGTGGATCGCCGACGACCCTGACCCGGGCACCCAGGCGGAGTTGCGGGCCATCGTGGACGCCGGCGACACGGACGCGCTCGCCGAGCGCTTCGCCGGGCCGATGGAGTTCGGCACCGCGGGGTTGCGGGGGCTCTTGGGGGCGGGGCCGGCGCGCATGAACCTGGCGACGGTGTCTCGCGCAGCCGCGGGCCTGGCGCGCGCGCAAATCGACGACGCGGTGGACGCACGCGACCGCCCTGGGGCGCAAGCCCTGCTCTACCATGTGCTGCGCCATCTTGGCACTGCCGAGGCCTTGCGCAAGCAGCTTGCGCCGCGCCCGCCGGCCCCCGCCGCGGATG
>CAZNZH010000801.1:0-2860 GCA_964577445.1 uncultured Myxococcales bacterium | reverse complement strand
GAGCGCGCCGTGTATCTGCCGACCTACCCCTCCCTGACCGACGCCCAGCGCGAGGCCCTCGCGACCACGGTGCTCGAGGTGCTGGCCGCCCGCGGCGACCGCGACGCCAGCGACGCCGGACCCACGGCCACCGGCGGCGTCACGTGAGGGCGCTGCTCGTCAACGTCGGCCACGGCCAACAGCCCGCCGACCCGCACCCGCGCCACCACGTCGCGCCCATGGACCTGGCCCAGTGCGCCGCGATCCTCGAGGCGGACGGCTGGCGGGTGGAGCTGTGGGACACGGTGCTCACCCCCAACGCCCCCGCGGCCAAGATCGAGGCGCGCGTGCGGCAGAAGGCGCCGGATCTGCTGATCGTTCGGCCGCTGCACGCGTCGCTGCACGTCGCTGAGGCGCTGCTGCGCTCGGCGGCGGGCACGACCCCGCTGCGCCTCGCGATGGGCCCGCTGGTGCCGCACATCGCCAACGATCTGCTGGCCGGCGGACCGGGCGGCCGCGCCGCCGAAGCGGCCATCGTCGGCGAGCCCGAGCCGACCCTCATCGAGCTGCTCCCCTACCTGCGCGAGGGCCGCCTGCCGAGCGCGATGGCGGGCCTGCGCCAGCGCGCGGGCGAGCGCGAAAAACCCAGGACCTTCCTCAAGGATCTCGACAGCCTCCCCATCCCGTCTCAGCACCTGCTGGTCGACCGCGGCTACCGGTTTCGCTACCCGCTGGACGTCGACGGGCCGCTGCGTATCGGCTACGTCCTGACCAGCCGCGGCTGCGCCCTGGGCTGCATCTTCTGCGCCCCGGTCGAGCGCGAGACCTTCGGGACGAAGTACCGATTCCGCTCGGCGAACCACATCGTCGACGAGCTGGCCCGGCTGCGCGAGCTGGGCGCCAACGCGGTCTATTTCATCGACGACTTCTTCGGGTTCTCGCCCCGGCGCATCCGCGAGCTGTGCGAGGCCATGCTCGCCCGCGACGTCGTCATGCCGTGGTGCGCGCAGATTCGCGCCCAGGGCATCTCGCTGGACCTGCTGCGCCTCATGCGCCGCGCCGGCTGCTCCACCCTCTGCTTCGGCGCCGAGTCGGGCAGCGACCGCGTGCTCAAGCTCTTGCGCAAAGGCGTCACCGTCTCCGAGGTCCGCGAGCAGGCCGCGCGCATCCGCCAGGCCGGCATCCAGTTCGTCGGCTACTTCATCGTCGGCATCCCCGGCGAGTCCGACGCCGAGCGCCGGAGCACCTACGACCTCATCGAGGAGATCGCCCCGGACCTCGTCCAGCTCCACATCTTCAACGTCTTCCCGGGCGCTCCGGCCATGGAGATGTTCCCCGAGCGCTACATCGAGGAGGCCACGAAGTTCACCGGCCCGCGCGGCCTCGACCAGCGGATGGTCGACCTGGACCGCGAGCGGCGCCGCTTCTACCGCCGCTACTATCTCAGCCCGCGCTATCTGGGCCGCGCGCTGCGCCGGCGTTGGCGGCCGCTGCTGCACAACTTCGGCGAGGAGGCCGAGTTCGTCGCGCGCACCACCCGATTTTTTCTGGCGCGACCGTGAGAGCACGCGACTACGCGGCCATCGTCGGGGGCGCGGCCAAGGTCGAGGTGGCCCGCCGCCTGGGACGCGCCACCCTGCCCTACAAGCTCGAGCTGATCGTGACGTTTTCCTGCGGCAGCCGCTGTCGGACCTGCAGCATCTGGAAGCGCTACATCGACGAGCCCGAAAAGCGCGACGATGAGCTGTCCATCGACGACATCGTGCGCGCCGTGCGCTCGGCCCGCTCGCATGTGCGCTGGCTCAGCCTCACCGGCGGCGAGATAACCGAGCGCGACGACCTGCCCGAGCTGGTCCGCGGGCTGGTGCGCGCCGTCGGCGACCGCCTGGCGCTCATCCAGTTCACCACCAACGGCATCGACCCCGCGCGCACCGAAGCAAAATTCGCCGAGATCCTGCCTGCCACCCGCGGCATCCCGACCTACGTCACCATGAGCCTCGACGGCATCGGCAAGACCTACGAGCGCGTGCGCGGGGTCCCCGACGGCTACGCCAAGGTCAAGCGCTCCATGGCCGCGCTCGAGGCCCTCGGGCGGGAGCACGATCACCTGACCAGCAGCTACCAGGTGACCCTGTCCGGCCTCAACGTCCACGAGGCCGACGCGCTCTTCGACGACGCGTCGGCGGGCAAAGACCGCCCGATCATCACCATGGCCACCAACGCCCTGACCCTGACCGGCGGGCGCGCCGACGTGGACGTGCGCAAGGCCGGCCCCGAGGTCGAGGCGGCGCTCGAGCGCATGTGGCGCCGCTACCCGCGCCGATCCCTTCAGGACCTGCCGCCGAAGCTGCACCTCGGGCTGACGCGCCGGTTCTTCGCCACCGGCGAGGCCCCCGTGCCCTGCGCCGCCGGCCACGCCACGCTGACCATCGACCCCTACGGCGGCGTGCTGCAATGCGACAGCCGCGACCGCCCCCTGGCGCGCCTTCAGGACTTCGCCTTCGACATCCCGGCCATGTGCCGCTCGGCGTCTTTTCGCGAGGCGCTGGCGCCCTTTTCGGGCTGCCGCGAGTGCTGGACGCCGTGCCAGGCCTACCCGTCGATCATGCACCACCCGGCCGACGCGCTCGCCGGCTATGCCCGCGCGCTGCTGTCCCGCTGAGCCTCGCCCACCGCGCGCTTCGCAGGCTGCCCGGCTGGCTACCACTGCGGTTTTCTGCCAACGTGAGTCGAGCGCAAGAGGCGTCGCGGGCGCCTCGACTCGACAGCCGGTCGCGCGGCGTGGTGAACGATGAAATCGACGATTTTCTTGGGCGTGTGGGCGGCGTTGGGTGTCGCGCTGCCGCTGCTCGCCGCGTGTGGTGGCGGGACGGACGGTGCG
>CAZNZH010000800.1:0-2863 GCA_964577445.1 uncultured Myxococcales bacterium | reverse complement strand
AGCATTCGGCTGTTAACCGAAGGGTTGTAGGTTCGAGTCCTACCTGAGGAGCCAAAATTTTTCACCCCCAAATCTCCTCCCCAATGGTTGACTTGGGGGTTCTGATTTTCTAGCCCTCCTCCTCGCGCGATATCCCAAACAACTGCAAGAGGTTGGTCCTCTGTCCGTCCTCCGCGGCGTCTCTGCGGAGAACCTTCTGGCCGCCCACCGGCGCCTCATTCTCGTCTCTGCCGGCGTCTTTCTCGCCGGCCACTTCTCCACCCACTGAGACCGTCCCCACGAATCGTTTCCATCGCCCGAAAACCTACGAACTCTGAGGCCTGTTTACCAGGTGTGTTCGTCTCGCCCATCCTGGAACGCACGCCAGATGGGCATTCCCGCGTCGCGTTTCCTTCTCTGATCGCGCACCTCGGGTTTACCGTTTTCGCGCCTCTTGCGTATGTTTACATCGGAGGACAACAACAGCGCTCCACGCGCGGCCTCCGAGACCAGACAGACCGCGAGACGACCGCAAGGCGGACTCTCGCCGTGGTCCCAATCCACAGCGAGGTGAACCGTCTTGCCGATCCCAGTCGAGGATCTCCAAACCATCGCGCGCATTCTCGCCGCCGGCTACCTCCGGTTGCGTTATCCGGGGCGCGGCAGATCTCCACTTGATACTCCCGAGAAGTCGAGCCCTCATGGACACGAGGTTGACGCCTCCCAGAAAGGAGAACGACGTGGAAGAAACGATTGAGCAGCAGATCGCGGAACTCGGTCGATTGACCGTCGGGCAGCTGAAACAGAAGTACATCGAGGTGTTCGGCGAGGAGACCCGGTCGAACAACCGACAGTTCCTGTTCCGGAGGATCGCGTGGCGTATCCAGGCGCTGGCCGAAGGAGGGCTTTCCGAACGCGCGCGTCGGCGCGCCCTCGAGCTCGCAAACGATGCGGACATACGGGTCCGCGCGCCAAACAAGAAGGCCCTCGATCCGGAGGCCTTTCTGAAGGTGACGGCAAGGCTTCCGAAGCCGCACGATTCGCGACTGCCACCTCCAGGCGCCTGGCTGGAGCGGAACTATCGGGGCCAGCGCATCGCGATCAAAGTCCGCGTCGATGGATTCGAGTTCGAAGGCCGCCTGTACAAGACGCTGACCGCCGCGGTCAACCAGGCGACCGGCGGACGATGGAATGGTTTTGCGTTCTTTGGGCTGCCCGCCCCGGGCGAGGTGAATCATGCCCAGGAATAGCTCGGTCAACCGGGGCTTGGGCAACACCACGGTGCCGGTCGCACTGGCCAAGCCCTCGACGGTCCGGTGCGCGATCTACACTCGCAAATCGACCGAGGAAGGCCTCCAGCAGGAGTTCAATTCGCTCGACGCGCAACGCGAGGCGGCCGAGGCGTTCATCCGGAGCCAGAAGCACGAAGGATGGGAGCTGCTGCCGGACCTCTATGACGACGGCGGCTACACAGGCGGCAACATGGACCGGCCCGCGCTCCAGCGGCTCATCGACGATATCAACCGGCGCGCCATCGATTGTGTGGTGGTCTACAAGGTGGATCGCCTCAGCCGGTCGCTCCTCGACTTCGCGAAGATGATGGAGCTCTTCGACAAGCGTGGCGTCAGCTTCGTGTCGGTGACCCAGCAGTTCAACACGACGAACTCGCTCGGCCGCCTCACGCTGAACATCCTCCTGTCGTTTGCGCAGTTCGAACGGGAGATCATCTCGGAGCGGACTCGCGACAAGCTGTCGGCCGCGCGCAAGAAGGGCAAGTGGATCGGCGGCCATCCGGTGCTCGGGTACGACATCGACCCGAGGGGCGGCAAGATCTTGGTCAACGCCGACGAAGCGCAACGCGTCCGCGCCATGTACGACCTTTACGTCAAGCTGGGCACCCTCAACGCGGTTTGGGATGAGATCAGCCGCCGCGACTGGCGATCGAAGCAGTGGACGACCGAGGCTGGCGTCACGCGTGGCGGCAAGCCGATCAGCAAGAGCGGACTGTACGGGATCCTGACCAACGCCCTCTATAACGGGATGGTGGATCACAAGGGCACCCTCTATCCCGGCGAGCACGAGCGCATTGTCGACCAGAAGGTGTGGGAGCGTGTCCAGGAAGGTCTGCGCGAGAACGGGCGGACGAATGACGCGGTCGTCAAGAACAAGTACGGCGCCCTCCTCCGCGGCGTGCTGTTCTGCAAGCACTGCAACACGTCGATGATGCACACCTACACGCACAAGGGACCACGGCGGTACCGCTACTACGTCTGCTACAAGGCGCAGCAGAAAGGTTGGAAGAACTGTCAAACCAAGTCCGTCGGGGCGGAACAAATAGAAGGCGCGGTGCTGACCAGCATCCGCCGGTTGGCTACAGATCGAGATCTGGCCGAAGGGGTGCTCGCCGAAGCGATGACGCAGTTGGAAGGGCGGACGCACGAACTCGTGGCCGAACGGACCTCGGTGAAGCGGAACCTCCGGCAATTGAACCAGGATCTGGCGAAGCTCGCCGCTGATACCGGGAGCGACACCGGGCTCCGGTTCGAGCGCATCAAGAGCCTGGAGGAATCCATCCGCGCCACCGCGCGCCGCACGGAAGAGATCTCGCGGGAACTGGCGCACCTTGAGCAGGAGCCTCTCGACGTCGACCACCTGCGGCGGACAATCCGCGAGTTCGACGAGGTCTGGGCCACCCTGACGGTCCGGGAACAGGAACAGATGGTGAAGCTGCTGGTGTCGAAGGTGGTTTACGATGGCGTCACCGGCAAGGTGACGATTAGTTTTCGAAGTGCGGGAGCGAAGGAGCTATGCCACGGAAAAAGCGAGTAGAGTAAGCGTCCGCCCACTACCGTCTTCCCTGCGCCGCGTTTCTTCCCCACACTGG
>CAZNZH010000799.1:0-2867 GCA_964577445.1 uncultured Myxococcales bacterium | reverse complement strand
AAGGCCGTCGCCAACTGGTCGAAGCAGCGCGCGGCCTGGAATTTGCCGGTGCTCATCGGCGAGTTCGGCATCCCGCGCAGCGGCGGCGGCGTCAGCACCTACTCCCGCGCCGTCTGGGACGTCTTGGACCAGGAGCTCTTGCACGGCACGGTCTGGGAGTACTCCGACGCGCCCGACGAGTGGAACGAGGAGGGCATGAGCCTGGTGGGTCTGGACGGCCAGGAGGCCCCGTCCGCGCTCGAGGCCATCCGCGTCTACCCGAGCGCTGTGGCGGGCACGATCACCTCGTTCGCGTTTGATCGGCAGACGCTGCGGGCCACGCTGGTCTGGCAGGCGACCGGCGGCACCACCGAGCTGGTCGCCCCGGCGCGCCTGTACCCGCGGGGCCCCGAGGCCACGCTGACGGGCGTCGCCGGCTGCACCACCTGGGAAGACGGCGTCCTGCGCGTCCGCACCACCGCCGCGGGCGAGGCCACCGTCGAGCTCCGTTGATGTCACCGCTGTCGATCGCGGCGCCCAACGAGCCCGGAGCCGCACCACGAGCCACGAGCGCGCTCGCCGCTACCCGACGCGAAATCTGCGAGCACTCAGGGGCCGGTCGCTGCGTCGCACACCATTAGTCGCCGCGCGTGGGATGACGGTGACGAACACGGCGAACGGTGAATGACGCGGTGCAACGTTCATCCGATTGTGCGTCGCGGTTGCGCATCCCGGAGCGGCTGCTCTACCCTTGGCACATCCCCTGGCATCCCATGATCACCGGAGCGAGCCCCATGACCACGATCCGCCATATCCTTGTGTTTTCCGTAGCCGCCGCAGCCGTCGCCTTCGCGGGCTGCGGCGAGGGTGAAGTCTCCGCGGCCTCGGCCAGGCGCCTGTGCGAGGCCGGCTGCGAGAAGTCGACGACCTGCTTCTCGAGCCCGATCCCCATCGACTGCGAGGCCCAGTGTTCCCAGTCGGTCGGCGGCGAGCCAGGCACCTCGGACTGTCACGTCTCCTCATCCGAGGTCGACAAGTGCGCGGCCGACCTGAAGGCCCAGAGCTGCGATGACGTCAAGGCCGGCAAGACGCCCAGCTCCTGCGACTTCTGCCCGTCCAACAACACGCCGGACGCGTCGGGCGACACCAGCACCACCTTCCCCGACAGCAGCTCCGCGACCGCGACCTGCGCGGATCTGTTGGCCTGTTGCGCCAAGATCGCCGACTCGGGCATGAGGCTGGGTTGCGAGCAGACGGTGGGGCTCGCCTCCGACGCGACCTGCTCCACGGTCCTCGCCGGCTACAAGGCCGCCGGCTCGTGTGACTAGCCCGGCCTCCGGCACGCGGCACGCGCGCGGCGCGCCGGTTTCGAGTAGGCTCGGAGCCGACGCGCCATGCCCGTATCACCGCACTACCAGCCCGCCCGCGACCACGAGTCGCTGGGCGACGCCCTCTTCGACCGGGTCACGGCCGCGAGATTTCCCAAACGGATCCTGCGTTTTCGTAACCAGCCCTGGGCCGCGCGCGTGGGTCTCGGCGAGCTGACGCCGGCCGAGTGGGAGGCGCACTTCGCCCGCTTCGAGCCGCTGCCGGGCGGGCTGCCCGAGCCGCTGGCGCTGCGCTACCACGGCTACCAGTTCCGGTCTTACAACCGAAACCTGGGCGACGGGCGCGGCTTCCTCTTCGCGCAGCTCCGCGATCCTGTCGACGGGCGCTTGCTCGACCTCGGCACCAAGGGCAGCGGCCAGACCCCGTGGTCGCGCGGCGGCGACGGGCGCCTCACCCTCAAAGGCGCGGTCCGCGAGATCATGGCCGCCGAGCTGCTTGAGGCGCGCGGCGTCAACACGTCCAAGACCTTCAGCGTCTTCGAGACCGGCGAGCAGCTCTTCCGCGGCGACGAGCCGTCGCCGACGCGCTCGGCGGTGCTGGTGCGCTTGGGGCACTCGCACATCCGCTTCGGCACCTTCGAGCGCCTGGCGTGGCACCGCGACGCCGAGAGCGCCGCGCGCCTGGTCCGCTACTGTCTGGAGCGCTACTACCCCGAGGTGGTCCTTGACGAATCGGGGGACGACCGCCCCGAAGCCGCCCTGCTGCTCGAACACCTCGCCCGCCGCTCCGCCGATCTCGCCGCGAGCTGGATGGCCGCGGGCTTTGTCCACGGCGTGTTGAACACCGACAACATGAACATCGCCGGCGAGAGCTTCGACTATGGCCCGTGGCGCTTCTTGCCGACCTTCGACCCCAGCTTCACGGCGGCCTACTTCGACCACTCGCGCCTCTACGCCTTCGGCCGCCAGCCCGACACGGTGCTCTGGAACCTGGAGCGCCTGGCCGAGGCGCTGGGCGAGCTGGCGCCGGGCCCCGACCTCGCGCGGGCGCTGAACAGCTACGCGCCAGCCTTCGAGGCCGCCTTTCATCGCCGCGTCCTCGACCGCCTGGGCGTGGCGTCGCGCGGCGGCGACGAGGACGGGCTGCTGGTGCGCGCGCTCTTCACCTACATGCACGAGCAGGAAGCCGGCTATGACCAGACCTTCCACGACTGGTACGGCGGCGCGGTGAGCGCGGAGCGCGCAAAACGCAGCCCCGAGCGCGCAAAGCACACCGGCGACGCCTTCGAGCGCCTGCGCCGCTGGCTGGACCTCTTCTCGCCCAGCCACCCCGAGCGCCTGGGCGACCCGCTGATGCAGCGCGAACGCCCGGTGAGCCTGCTGATCGACGAGGTCGAGGCGCTGTGGGAGCCCATCGCCGAGCGCGACGACTGGGCCCCCCTCGAGGCCAAGATCGCCGACATCAGAGGGTGTCGGCTCACGACTTGAGACCGGCTCGCAGGGCCAGTCTCGAGTCCTGAGCTGGTGCGCCGAAGCCGTGACCGGAGCCCTGATGGTGTG